>NZ_JARAMM010000019.1:0-81654 GCF_028807335.1 Sulfitobacter sp. PR48
TCTCAATGCGCCCTCCCAGGCTCGGGCGCGGCCCTTCGTTCGAAAACGTAACGCAGAGCGCAGAAGAACGATTTACCTCCGGCGGCAACCGTTTCCGGGTTTGTCAGCAGTCTGGCGCCCCGATCCACATCGGGGCGTTTTTGTCTGGATGGCGGATTCGCAGGCAGGCACAGGCAGGCGGCGCAGGGTCGGGCCGATGCCCCGGGTGGCAAGGAAAGACTGTGACCGGCGCGGCGGAAACTGGGCGCAACCAGCTGAAACACTGCGTTTTTTGCCGGTTTTGAACCAAAAACACGCAAAATCGGCACAGTCACGCGGATTTTGGGGCCAACACCCTGATTTTGATATTCTCACAACATGGGGTATGGTAGAAAAACCAAAACACAAGAACCTACGAGGCAGTATGATGGCAACCAAATCAACACGGTCCTCTCGGACCAGAAAGACCCCCGTGGCAACAAAATCCTCAACACCCGCCCCCGTAACCGCAATTGATGGCAAGGCGCCCGCCGCTGCCGCAGCAGCGACACCCACCGTCGTGGAGGCACCGCAATCGGTGATCCTGGGCCCCGTCATGCGCAAGAAAGAGCTGATCGACCAGGTCGTGAAACGCTCCGGCATCAAGAAGAAAGACGCCAAGCCCGTCGTCGAATCCCTGCTTTCCGTGCTGGGCGAGGCGCTCGCCGACAACCGCGAACTGGTCCTGCCGCCCTTTGGCAAGGTCAAGGTCCGCCGTGAAAAGCAGATGCCGAATGGCCGCGTCATGGTGGTCAAGGTGCGCCAGTCCGCACCGCCGCAACCCGGCCCGTCCGACAAGCTGCCCGACGCGGCCGAGTAACAGCTTTTTCGCATCTCCTCTTGCAACGGCCCGCGCGATTGTCTAATTCGCGCGGCAAGGGTGATTAGCTCAGTGGTAGAGCGCTTCGTTCACATCGAAGATGTCAGGAGTTCAAATCTCTTATCACCCACCATTTTTCCTGCGTTTCGTTTGATCTGACCGGGCGGCTTGCTGAGAGCCTGACCGACGCGCGCCCTGCGGGCAGCTGGGTCAGGAGTTCAAATCTCTTATCACCCACCATTTTTCCTCGCGTTTCGTTTGATCTGACCGGGCGGCTTGCTGAGAGCCTGACCGACGCGCGCCCTGCGGGCACACTGGGTCAGGAGTTCAAATCTCTTATCACCCACCATATTTCCTGCGTTTCGTATGTTCTGACCGGATGGCTTGCTGAGAGCCTGACCGACGCGCGCCCTGCGGGCACTCTGGGTCAGGAGTTCAAATCTCTTATCACCCACCATTCTTCTACTGTTGTTCAGGTCGTCGGGTCGCGGTTCCCTTGAGAGCCTGACCGAAGCGCGCCCTTAGGCTTCGAAACACCTGCGTCGGAATTTGGCATTTCCATCCGGCAACACCCCGGATATGGCTGTCTGCACCCGACGGAACGACGCAGGCGGCAATCACGTGACGACATATCCGAAAATCTGGTTCCTGCGCCACGGCCAAACGGAATGGAACAAGGTATCGAGGCTGCAGGGCCAGCTCGATTCCCCGCTGACCGACCAGGGGCTGGCAGAGGCGCGGCGGCAGGCGGCGCTGATGCCCCCGATCCTTGCAGATGAGCCGGCGCTTTTTGCCTCTCCGCTTGGCCGGGCACGGCAGACGGCGGATATCGCACTGGGGCAAAGGCCGTACCGGACCGACCCGCGGCTGATGGAAATCCACGCGGGCCACTGGCAGGGGCTGCTGCGCGACGAGATCATGGCCCGGCATCCCGATTGGGCGGCCACCGATCCCACAGCGCTTGAGATCTACGAGGCGGCCGAGGGCGGCGAGGGGCTGACGGCGTTTCACGCCCGCATCCGCGACTTCATGCGCAGCCTCGACGGCCCCACTGTCATTGTCGCTCATGGGCTGCTGGGACAGGTGCTGCGGGCCGAGGCCCGTGGCCTGCCGCTGGCCGAGGCCGGCCGCCTGTCGAACCTGCAAGGCTGCGTCTACCTGCTTGAAAACGGGGTGGAAACACGGCTGGACCTGCCGGAGTGAGCCGGATGCCGCCGCTCTATATCCTGCGCCATGGCGAGACGACCTGGAACGCCTCGGGCCGTTTGCAGGGCCATTTCCATGCCGATCTGACCGACCGGGGCAGGGCCCAGGCCGAGACCCAGCGCCAGATCCTGGCAGCGCGCGACCTGACCGGTTTCCAAATCCTCAGCAGCCCGCAGGGCCGGGCGGTGCAGACCGCCCGCATCGTGATGCAAGCCGTTCCCGGCCCCTTGCAGACCGAAGCGGCGCTGGCCGAAATCGGCCTCGGCGGCTGGGCCGGGGAAACCCGCGCCGATCTGATCGCGCAGACCGGTGCACAGGACGGGTTTGCGCTTTATGATCTGGCACCGGGGGGCGAGGGGCTGGCGGCCCTGCACGACCGCTGCAGCGCCTTTCTGGCGCGGCTGACGCAGCCCTCGGTGCTGGTGACCCATGGCATCACCTCGCGCATGCTGCGCCTGATCCTGACCGGCCGCCCGCCCCGCGATCTGCGCGTCATCGACGGCGGGCAGGGGGTTGTATTCTACGTTGATGGCGGGGTGCAAACCCGACTGACTTTAGGGGCTTGAAGCCGCCCCCCGCCTTGCGCTAAGAGAGCCGGGCCGGGTCGTTAGCTCAGTTGGTAGAGCGCTTCGTTTACACCGAAGATGTCGGGAGTTCGAGCCTCTCACGACCCACCATCCTTCACCGTCAGATCAAGATGATAGCGAGGCTTTCCCTTGCAGGCCCGACCGACGCGCGCCGCTGCGCGGCGCTCTGGGTCGGGAGATCGAGCCTCTCACGACCCACCATCCTTCACTTTCTGATCAGGGTTATAGGGAGGCTTTCCCTTGCAGGCCCGACCGACGCGCACCGCTGCGCGGCACTCTGGGTCGGGAGTTCGAGCCTCTCACGACCCACCATCCTTCACTTTCTGATCAGGGTTATAGGGAGGCTTTCCCTTGCAGGCCCGACCGACGCGCGCCGCTGCGCGGCACTCTGGGTCTGGCGTTCGAGCCTCTCACGACCCACCATCCTTCACCGTCAGATCAAGATGATTGGGACGCTTTCCCTTGCAGGCCCGACCGACGCGCGCCGCTGCGCGGCACTCTGGGTCTGGCGTTCGAGCCTCTCACGACCCACCATCCTTCACCGTCAGATCAAGATGATAGGGAGGCTTTCCCTTGTAGGCCCGACCGACGCGCACCGCTGCGCGGCACTCTGGGTCTGGCGTTCGAGCCTCTCATGACCCACCATCCTTCAGGACTTCACATTTTCAAGATACTGGTGTGCGAATTCCGGATCCGCGGCTGCCATTTTCTTGAGCGTATCTTTGAAGTAGTCTGACACCGCTTCGATGGTTTCCGGTTTGAGCTCTTGCTTGTACCGGCCCGGCACGACGTCGGAACCTATCCATTCATTACCAATCCATTTGGCGTTGTTTTCGACGGTTTCGGGACGTTCGTCTTCCAGCAATTTCCAAGCATTGGGCGACGGCGTTACACCTGTGATCTCGATGACTTTCTTGATGAAGCTGTCAAAATCGCAGCATAGTTGTGCATATGTTGCAACTACGTAGGATCCCTGCGGCGCGTTTTCGATCAGCCAAAATATGTTCTTGTAGTAATCATTCTCAGTGCTTTTCGCGATCCGGTCCAAAACCCACCGGTCAATACCCATTTCCTTTACACGTTGAATGCGTTTTTCCCGTTGTTCTTCAGTCTCTTTGGTCGGGTGTGAAAACTGCCAAAAGTAACTATTGCAAATGCGGTCTCGCGGATCACGGAAGTTGATCATGTACTTGTAGTCCGTGAGCGGCATGTTACGGTTCAAGCTTGGCGGATGGTTGAAGAGAAGGAACTTGCCATCTTTCGGGGGCACCAGTGACGAGACTTCGTCCTTGGCATGAGTCTCTAGTGCCTTGTCGTAGAATCTGACGTATTCCATGGAACGGTTCAAGACCGTAGTAATGATACGTGCGATTGAAGTGGTGGCGCTAGTCTGCGAAGTTAGGAAAAAAATTGATTTCATGCGGTGCCTCCTGTCCGAACAGCAAATTTCATTGTAAGAGCCGATACTCGGCCGGATCGCTCTTCAGCGTTTATCTCAAGACTGTTTCGGATGTCCATGGTGTCGGCGTGAAGAGCAAGCAGCGGCTTAGAATCTCCGCCGCACAGAAGGCCAGCCAAAAGGGGTGAATTTTGATTGTTACGGGAATTGCCCTTCAAGAGGATGTCTGGTTCGTTAGATAGTGCGCTATGCGATAGGCTTCGAGCACTGCTCTTCTGGAACGTTATTGCTCTGGTTCAGATCGCTGAATTTGTATATTGGCACTCTTGCCGTGCGTGCATCCCGGCGGGGGAGACAATAACATTGGGCGCAGTAGCCTGGGACAGTCAAAGAGCTGATTAAAATGAAGATAATGTTTGTTTGGAACGAATTATGACAACTAAAATTCTCGACTGCACCTTTCGTGACGGTGGATACTACAACGCCTGGGACTTCTCTCCGGCACTCATCGAGGAATACCTGATCGCGATGAAGGCGGCTCAGGTAGATGTCGTCGAACTCGGTTTCCGATTCTTGCAGAACAATGGCTTCAAGGGTGCTTGCGCCTATACAACTGATGATTTTTTACGCAGCCTGACGATCCCGGCTGACCTCGAAGTTGCCGTGATGGTGAATGGGGCAGATCTTTGCACCGACCTTGGCTGCATCCCTGCGCTCGAACGTCTGTTCCCGGAAAAAGCGGATACCACACCGGTAGACATTGTGCGCTTCGCCTGCCACTTCCGCGAACTTCCGGAAGCTCTTCCGGCAGCCGCTTGGCTGGTTGAACGTGGTTATCGCGTGGGCTTCAACCTGATGCAAATCGCCGATCGCTCACAGCAGGAAGTAGAGGATTTGGCGCGTATGGCGTCAGAGTGCCCGATTGAGGTTCTCTACTTTGCGGACAGCATGGGGAGCATGACTCCGGATGATGCGGCCCGTATCGTGGGTTGGTTGCAATCGGGTTGGGAAGGACCGCTTGGCATTCACACGCACGATAATTTGGGGCTGGGGCTGTCGAATACGCTCCGCGCGCATTCTGCGGGCGTGACCTGGCTCGATGCGACGGTTACCGGCATGGGACGGGGGCCAGGCAATACCCGTACCGAGGAACTCGCGATCGAAGCGGAGGCGCTTCGCGATCGGTCGGCCAATCTTGTGCCGCTGATGACGCTTATCCGGAAGCACTTTGGGCCGATGCGGACTAAGTATGGCTGGGGCACCAATCCCTACTACTTCCTATCGGGCAAGTACGGAATCCACCCGACCTATATTCAGGAAATGATAGGCGACTCGCGGTTCGACGAGGAAGACATTCTCGCGGTGATCCAGCACCTGCGGGAAGAGGGGGGCAAGAGCTTCAGCTTCAACACTCTCGATGGTGCGAGACAATTTTACAAGGGCGAGCCACGCGGAACCTGGGCACCGTCGGAGATGATGGCGGACCGAGAGGTCCTCATCCTCGGCACGGGGCCGGGTGCTACAGCGCACCGCGCGGCGCTTGAGGCTTACATTCGCCGTGAGAGGCCCGTCGTGATTGCCCTGAATACGCAGCAGGCGATTGACACCGACCTAATTGATTTGCGCGTCGCGTGTCATCCGGTTCGGTTGCTGGCGGATGCTGAAACACACGCCAGCTTGCCGCAACCTCTGATCACGCCGGCTTCCATGCTTCCGGCTGGTCTTCGTAACGAGCTTGAGGGAAAGGAACTTCTCGATTTCGGGCTCGGCATCACCCCGGACAAGTTCGAGTTTCACGAAACCCACTGTAATGCTCCGTCATCGCTTGTCCTGGGCTATGCCCTTGCCGTGGCAACGAGCGGGAAAGCTGCGCATATACTAATGGCCGGATTCGACGGTTATCCCGAAGGCGACCTGCGAAACCAAGAAGTAGAAGCCATGTTTGCGACTTTCGCCGACTCCGGGGCGATAGAGCATCTGACTTCCGTCACACCCACCAGCTACAAGGGCCTTCCGGTCCGAAGCATCTACGGATTCTGATATCATGCGCGCTTGTGTCATCATCCCAGCCCGCTACGCCTCAACCCGGTTTCCCGGGAAACCTTTGGTGGAACTTCTGGGTAAACCCATGATCCTGTGGGTTGCGGAGCTTTCCGCCCGCGCCGTCGGTCAGGAACATGTCTATATCGCAACCGAGGACGAACGCATCGCCGATGTGGCCCGTGAGGCTGGGTTTCAGCCTCTCATGACGAGCTCTGAGGCACTGACCGGCACCGATAGATTGTCCGAAGCTGCGTCCATGATCGATTATGACATTTACGTCAACGTCCAAGGGGATGAACCTTTGGTCGAGCCTGCGGATATCCGCCGCTGTATTGAGTTGAAGACTGAACAGCCGGAGATGATTTTTAATGGCTTCTGCTGGATCGGTGCAGACGAGGACCCTACCAGCGTCAACATTCCTAAAGTAATCACCACCGAGGACGGCGTTATGGTCTACATGTCTCGGACGGCGCTGCCGGGTTTCAAGGATCCCAAGTATGCACCCGAGCGGTACATGAAGCAGGTGTGCATCTATGGCTTTTCCGGGGAAGAGTTGGCGGCCTATGGTGCTTTCGGACGCAAGAGTACATTGGAAAAGGCGGAGGACATCGAGATCCTTCGCTTCCTCGAACTCGGTAGTAAGATATTTATGTACGAATGCCGGCCTGGCAGCCTCGCGGTTGACGTTGAGGAAGACGTGGCGAAGGTCGAAGCGGCATTGCAGGCACGGCGTTCCTTGTGAATACAAACCTGTCACACTACGGTACGCTGGTGTTCGATTGCGACGGCGTGGTTCTTGATTCCAACCAGGTCAAGACTGCCGCTTTTCGCAGCGCGGCAATGCCTTATGGCGCGGCGGCGGCTGATGCGCTGGTCGCGTATCATGTGGCGAATGGCGGGATATCACGATACGTCAAATTCGCGCATTTCCTCGAACGGATCGTGCCCGAACATGGGGCAGGTGCTGTTCCGGGGCGTGACGGCCCGGATCACGAGGCATTGCTCCAGATCTATGCAGAGACCGTTCGAGACGGGCTGATGAACTGCGGGATCGCCACAGGCCTGGAGCAGTTGCGGAGTAAAACCCGGGGTGCCAACTGGCTGATTGTGTCGGGAGGCGACCAGAACGAGCTGCGCGAAGTTTTCGCGGCGCGTGGCATTTCCGATCTGTTCGACGGCGGAATATTCGGCAGCCCGGACACCAAGAGCATGATCCTGGACCGCGAGCTTTCGGTCGGCAATATCTCCGGGCCGGCGCTTTTCCTGGGTGACAGCCGCCTTGACCACGAAGCCGCCTCTGCCGCAGGGCTGGATTTCATCTTCGTCCACGGCTGGACCGACCTGGCCGACTGGCCGGCCTACGTTGAGCAAAATGACATCATCACAATTGCCGGTGTTGGCGATCTTGCCAGCTGAGGGATTGCGGTGACCGCTTTGGTTACCGCAGTCTAACGGCGGATACGCTCCACCATCTCGCTCCCCCAAACCCCCTCAAAGATCCAGATCGACCCAGACCGGGACGTGGTCCGAAGGTTTGTCGCGGCCGCGGATGTCGCGGTCGATCTGGCAGTCGCGCAGCAGGTCGGCGCAGGCGGGGGACAGCAGGAAATGGTCGATCCGGATGCCGTTGTTGCGGTTCCAGGCACCGGCCTGGTAATCCCAGAAACTGTAGTGGCCGGGGCCCTGGGTGCGGGCGCGGAAGGCCTCGGTCAGGCCCAGGTTCAGCAGCCTGCGCCACTTTTCGCGGGACTCGGGGCGGAACAGCGCATCGTCGCGCCAGCTTTCCGGTTTTGCCGCATCCTCGGCCTGGGGGATAATGTTGTAATCGCCCGCCATCAGAAAGGGCGTTTCCTCGGCCAGCAGGCATTCGGCGCGGGCGCGCAGCCGGTCCATCCAGCCCAGTTTATAGGCAAATTTGCCCCCCGCGACCGGCGCGCCATCTGCGTCCAGCTCCACCGGGTTGCCGTTGGGCAGGTAGAGCCCGCAGAGGCGCAGTGCCGCGTTTTCGCCGACAATCGTGGCCTCGATATAGCGGGCCTGTTCGTCTGCTGTATCGCCGGGCAACCCGCGGGTCACATCCTCCAGCGGGAGTTTTGAAAGGATCGCCACGCCGTTGAAGGATTTCTGGCCGTGGGTTTCGACGTTATAGCCGCGCTCCTCGAAGATTTCGCGGGGAAAGGCCTCGTCCACCGACTTGATCTCTTGCAAAAGCACCACATCGGGCTGCGCCTCGTCCAGCCAGGCGGGCAGGGCCTCGGCACGGGCCTTTATGCCGTTGATGTTGAAGGTGGCAATTTTCATCATCTCACTCCCTGCAGGCTGAGGGAGCTATCGCCGATCTGGGGCAGCGGGGCAAGGGGCAGGGGCGGCGATCTGGCAAGGGCGCGCAGGCCGGGGGCAGGATCCGGGGCTCAGGACGCGCCGATCCTACATCGAGAAGGAGGTGCCGCAGCCGCAGGCGGAGGTGGCATTCGGGTTCTCGATCACGAAGCGCGCGCCGATCAGCTCTTCGGAAAAATCGATCACCGCATTGGCGAGGAAGGGCAGCGAGATGCTGTCCACCACCACCTTTTGCCCCGATCCTTCCAGGATCAGGTCATCTTCCCTGGGGTCATCCAGTGCGATGTCATATTGAAAGCCGGAGCAGCCACCGCCTTCGACCGCGACGCGCAATGCCTTGCCCTGATCGCCTGCGCCGATCTCGGCCAGGCGTTCAAAGGCGCGGGAGGTGACTTTGGGCGGCAGGTTCATGGCGCGTCTCCGTTCTGCAATGCTGGGCCGGTTTTCATCCCCGGTTGCTTGCAATATAGAAGTCCGCAGGACAGGCTACAAGGACCGGCCAGATGCACGCGCCCTATGCCTCTGATCCGACGCGCGCCCGGGGACGGCGTGTGGCGGAGGAGGAAAGCACGTTTCGTTCCTGCTATCAGCGGGACCGGGACAGGATCATTCATGCCAGCGCCTTTCGCAGGCTCAAGCACAAGACCCAGGTTTTTGTGGAACATGAGGGTGATTATTATCGCACCCGGCTGACCCATTCGATCGAGGTGGCGCAGGTGGCGCGCACCATCGCCGGGGCGCTGGGGCTGAATGGCGAGCTGACCGAGGCGGTGGCGCTGGCGCATGATCTGGGCCACACGCCCTTTGGCCATACCGGAGAGGATGCGCTGCATGCGCTGATGGCCCCCTATGGCGGGTTTGATCACAACGCCCAGGCGATCCGCATCGTGACCCGGCTGGAACGCCATTATGCCGAATTCGACGGGCTGAACCTGACCTGGGACACGCTGGAAGGCATTGCCAAGCATAATGGCCCTGTGACGCCCCTGCGGGGCGATGGCCAGATTGTGGGCGAACTGCCCTATGCGCTGGCGGAATATGACGCCCAGCATGACCTTGAGCTTCATACCCACGCCAGTGCCGAGGCACAGGTGGCGGCGCTTTCCGATGACATCGCCTATAACAACCACGATCTGCATGACGGGCTGCGCGCGGGGCTGTTCACCGAGGATGAGATTGCCGAACTGCCGCTGGTCGGGCCGGCCTATGCGCAGGTGGACAGGCTTTATCCCGAGACTGACAGCTACCGGCGGCGGCACGAGGCGCTGCGGCGGGTGTTCGGGGTGATGGTTGCAGATGTGATCGACACGTCACGGGCGCTGCTGGAAGGGTCGGGGGCGCAAAGCCCCGCAGAGATCCGCCATCTGGGCCGTCCGGTGATCCGTTTTTCACCCGCGATGTGGCAGGATCTGCGCCAGATCCGCGATTTCCTCTTTGCACGCATGTACCGCGCGCCCCAGGTGATGGCAGAGCGGGCCCGAGTCACCAAGGTGGTGGAGGAGCTGTTTCCGCTGTTTCTGGCACAGCCCGACCTGATGCCGCGCCACTGGGCGCGCCAAATCGAGGAGGCGGCGCAGGACCGGACCACGCTGGCGCGCATGGTGTCGGATTATATTGCCGGCATGACCGACCGCTTCGCCCTGCAGGAACACGCGCGGCTGATCGGCACCTCCTGAGCGCCTGCCGCTGCGAAGGTTGGCAAAGAGCCCAACTTGCGTTTTCAAAGTGAAGCCCAATTGCCAAAGCAAAGCTTTGGCAGCGCCCGAACCGCCCGCGTCACCGACAGAGCCAGGGCATCGCCTTGGCGGAGGCGTCGTGACCTGTTTTCGGATGTTGGACAGGGCAGCGATGTCCACTCACCAGACCTCGATACGCATCGCGTCTAAGGTCCGGTCTGGGGGAACGGCTTGATGGCCGGGTCAGGATCGCCCGGCATCCGCCCCGCGCGGCCCGTCCCGATTGACTGTCCCCGGCAAGATGATAGACGAGCCTGAGACGAAGGAACTTTCCAATGAACCTATTTGCCGACATCCGCGATGTGATCCTGAACTGCCTTGACCAACTGGTCGCCGAGGGCGTGCTGCCCGGGGGCCTGAACACCGACCCGATCACGGCGGAACCGCCGCGCGATCCCGCGCATGGCGACATGGCGACCAATGCCGCGATGGTGCTGGCAAAGCCCGCCGCGATGAAACCGCGCGACATTGCCGATGCGCTGGCCGCAAAGCTGACCGACGATCCGCGCATCACCTCGGCAGAGGTGGCGGGGCCGGGGTTCCTGAACCTGCGGCTTGCGCCCTCCGTCTGGCAGGGCATCGCGGGCGCGGTGCTGACCGAGGGCACCGATTTCGGGCGCGGCAGCCTTGGCGCGGGGCGCAGGGTGAATGTGGAATATGTTTCCGCCAACCCCACCGGACCGCTGCATGTGGGCCATACCCGGGGTGCGGTCTTTGGCGATGCGCTGGCCAGCCTGCTGGACTTCGCAGGCTTTGACGTGACCCGTGAATATTACATCAACGACGGCGGCGCGCAGGTCGATGTGCTGGCGCGCTCGGTCTACCTGCGCTACCTCGAAGCGTATGGCCAGGAGGTCGCCTTTCCGGACGGCACCTATCCCGGTGATTACCTGATCGCGGTGGGCGAGGCGCTGAAGGCCAAGGTGGGCGATGCCTATCTCGACAAGGGCGAGCAATTCTGGCTGGAAGACGTGCGCAACTTTGCCACCGATGCGATGATGGACCTCATTCGCGCCGACCTGAAGTCGCTGGGCGTCGAGATGGATGTCTTCTATTCGGAAAAGTCGCTTTACGGCACCGGCCGGATCGAAGCGGCGCTGGAAGATCTCAAGGGCAAGGGCCTGATCTATGAGGGCGTGCTGGAGCCGCCCAAGGGCAAGAAGCCCGAAGATTGGGAACCGCGCGAGCAGACCCTGTTCAGATCCACCGAACATGGCGACGACGTGGACCGTCCGGTGATGAAATCCGATGGCGGCTGGACCTATTTCGCGCCCGACATCGCCTATCACTATGACAAGGTGCAGCGTGGGTTCGACCTGTTGATCGACGTCTTCGGCGCCGATCACGGCGGCTATGTCAAACGGATGAAGGCGGCGGTTTCGGCGCTGTCGGGGGGCAAGGTGCCGCTCGATATCAAGCTGACCCAGCTGGTGAAACTGTTCAAGAACGGCGAGCCGTTCAAGATGTCGAAACGGGCAGGGACCTTTGTGACCCTGCGCGACGTGGTGGATCAGGTGGGGCCGGATGTGACCCGTTTCGTCATGCTGACCCGCAAGAACGATGCGATGCTGGATTTCGATTTCGACAAGGTGCTTGAGCAATCGCGCGAGAACCCGGTGTTCTATGTGCAATATGCCCATGCGCGGGTGTCCTCCGTGCTGCGCAAGGCGGCAGAGGCCGGCATGACGCTCGACGATGCGGCGCTGGCACAGGCGGATCTGTCGCTTCTGGATCACGAGGCGGAGATTGCCCTGCTGCGCAAGATCGGCGAATGGCCCCGGCTGGTGGAAATTGCCGCCCGGACCAATGAGCCGCATCGGGTGGCCTTTTATCTCTACGAACTGGCCGGAGAATTCCACGGATTGTGGAACCGGGGCAACGAGGTGCCTTCGCTCCGCTTCCTGCAGGAGGACAACCCGAAGGCCACGATGGCAAAAATTGCGCTCGCGCGGTCCGCGGCGATTGTAATTGCGGCAGGTCTTGGTATTCTTGGGGTCACTCCGGCGCAAGAGATGCGATAACGCACGAGCAACGGCGCTGACAGGCAACCCCATATCCAGACCCGCGCGGCGATGTATCTCGCGGGCAGTGAGGCAAAAATGGCAGAATTCACCTCTTCCCCCATGGCGGGGGATTACTCCTTTGAATCCGCAGCTGATTCCGGCCTGACATCCACCGCCAGAAGCTTGAAAAAGCTGACAAATCTGGCAGGTGCCATGGTGTCGCTGGCGCTGATTGCGGGGATCGGGGTCTGGGGGTACAAACTGCTTGTCCGCGACGTCAGCGGCATTCCCGTGGTCCGGGCGGCCAGCGGCGAAATGCGCATCCGCCCCGAAGATCCGGGCGGCGAACTGGCCGACCATCAGGGATTGTCCGTCAATGTGATCGCCGCCGAAGGCAGTGCCGGCCGGCCCGCCGATCAGCTGCGTCTGGCCCCCAGACCGGTCGATCTGTCCGATGAGGATCAGGTGGTTCAGGCGGCCATGGTGACAGATGCGCCACAGCAGCAAGCGCCCGCCGCCGCCGCCCCTGCCGCACAGGTTTCGGCCGATGAGGTGGCAAGCGCGCTTGCGAGCGGGGAGGTGGATGATCTGGTGGCCAAGCTGACAGATGGTGTCGCCCCGCTGACCGGGATCGAGGATGAAACCGATGCCATCGTGGCCGAGGTCACCCAGGACGTGGTGGCCGAGGTTGTCGAATCCGAAGAACGCCTTGCCGGCGTGATCGACGGGCCCGGCGTGCGCCATTCCCTGCGCCCCAAGCGGCGCCCCGCCACCCGCGCCGTTGTCACCCCGGCGGCGCTGACCACACAAAGCGCCGATACCGCGTCAGAAGAAGTGGATGCCGCCAATCTGCCCGCAGGCACCCGGCTGGCGCAGCTGGGCGCCTTCGACAGCGCCGAGGTGGCGCGCGAGCAATGGGATCAGCTGCAGAACCGGTTCAGCGCCTATCTGGGTGACAAGAAACGGGTGGTGCAAAAGGCCTCCAGCGGGGGGCGGGTGTTCTACCGCCTGCGCGCCATGGGCTTTGAAGACATCGCCGATGCGCGCCGCTTCTGTTCGGCGCTGGTGGCAGAGAATGCCGATTGCATTCCCGTGGTAACACGCTGATGCCCCCCTTTGGGGAAACGTCAGCGCGCCCCTTTGGGGAAACGTCAACGCGCCCCTTTGGGGAACTGTCAACGCGCCCCTTTGGGGAACTGTCAACGCGCCCCTTTGGGGCGACCATCCTCGATGCGGACGGGCTGACCCTCTCTGCGGAGGAAAAGGCGTTTTTCCGCGACACGCGGCCCTTTGGCTTTATCCTCTTTGCCCGCAACATCGACACGCCGGATCAGGTCCGCGCGCTCTGCGATGAATTGCGCGAGGCGGCAGGGCATGAGGCGGTCATCACCATTGATCAGGAAGGCGGACGCGTGCAGCGCCTGCGCGCGCCGCACTGGCGCGAATGGCTGCCGCCGCTCGATTTCGTGGCCCTGGCCGGGCGCGGGGCGGAACGGGCGATGTATCTGCGCCACCGCATCATCGCGGATGAGCTTGCGGCGCTTGGCATCGACAGCAATTGCGCCCCGATGGTCGATGTGGCGGGCCACCAGACCCACCAGTTCCTGCGCAACCGCTGCTATGGCAGCGAGCCTGCTCGCGTTGCCACCCTGGGCCGCGCCGCAGGGCAGGGGATGCTGGACGGCGGGGTGCTGCCGGTGGTCAAACATATCCCCGGCCATGGCCGCGCCACGATGGACAGCCATTTTGACCTGCCCCGCGTCGATGCCGCCCATGCGGATCTGACAGCGGTGGATTTCGCCCCCTTCAAGGCGCTGAACGACCTGCCGATGGGGATGACCGCCCATCTGGTCTATGACGCGATTGACCCCGCACCCGCGACCTGTTCGGCCCCGGTGATGCGCCTGATCCGCGAGGAGATCGGCTTTGACAATCTGATCATGACCGACGACCTGTCGATGAAGGCGCTGGCGGGCAGCCATGTGGCAAGCACCCGCGCCGCACTGGCGGCGGGCTGCGATGTGGCGCTTTACTGCAACCAGCCGCTGGCGGACCGGATCGCGGTGGCCGAGGCGGCAGGCGAGATGACAAAAGCCGCCCAGACCCGCGCGGAGCGTGCCCTGTCGATGCGCAAACGCCCCGACGACGTTGACATTCCCGCACTGGAAAGCGAACTTGAAGCGCTTTTGGGCGGGACGGGGCATGGCTGAATCCACATTCGAGGAAGATATTGTTTCGGTTGCCGAAAGGCGCGCCGCCGAAGCGCTGATTGTCGATGTGGATGGGTTTGAGGGGCCGCTGGACCTGCTGCTGACCCTCAGCCGCACCCAGAAAGTTGATCTGCGTAAGGTGTCGGTGCTGCAACTGGCGCGGCAATACCTGGCCTTTGTGGACAAGGCCAAGGCCCTGCGGCTGGAACTGGCCGCCGATTATCTGGTGATGGCGGCCTGGCTCGCCTTTCTGAAATCCCGCCTGTTGCTGCCGCCGGATCCCACGGAAGAGGGCCCCTCGGGCGAGGAACTGGCCGCGCATCTGGCGTTTCAGCTGGAGCGGCTGCAGGCGATGCGCGACGCCGCCGCGCGGCTGATGGCGCGCGACCAGCTGGGGCGCGATTTTTTCGCGCGTGGCCAGACCCATGAAATCCGCCGGGTGCGCCGGGTGACCTATACCGCCACCCTGCTGGACCTGATGCAGGGCTATGCCCGGATCCGCACCCGCGACGAATTCCGCCCCTTTGTCATGGACCGGGACGCGGTATTCACCATGGAACAGGCGCTGGAACGGATGCGCGGCCTGATCGGCTATGCCGGGGAATGGGGCGACTTGATGAGCTATCTGCCCGAAGGCTGGGAAAGCGACCCGGTGCGCCGCCGCTCCGCCACGGCATCGACCTTTGCCGCCTCTCTCGAACTGGTAAAAGAGGGCCATCTGGAGATCCGGCAATCGGAGGTCTTTGCCCCGATCCAGCTGCGAAAAAGGGATGTACCGCGTGGCGGATGATATTGAAGAAAAAGAAGAAAGCCTGTTCGAGGCCCCGCCGATGGCCGAACAGGAACGGATGATCGAGGCGGTGCTTTTCGCCACCTCCGAGCCGATCACCCTCAAGGAGCTGGAGGCGCGGCTGCCGCATGGCTGCGACGCGGGCGAGGCCATGGTGCACCTGCGCCGCCGTTACGAGGGGCGCGGCGTGCAGGTCTCCAAGGTCGGGGATGGCTATGCGATGCGCACAGCGGCCGATCTGGGCTTTCTGATGCAGAAGGAAACCGTCGAGGTCCGCAAGCTGAGCCGTGCCGCCATCGAAACACTGGCGATCATCGCCTATCACCAGCCCGTCACCCGCGCCGAAATCGAGGAGATCCGCGGCGTCTCGGTCAGCCGGGGCACGGTGGATCAATTGCTGGAACTGGAATGGATTCGCTTTGGCCGCCGCAAGATGACACCGGGCCGCCCGGTGACCTTTGTGGTGACCGAAGGTTTCCTGGATCATTTCGGGCTGGAAAACGCCCGCGACCTGCCGGGATTGAAGGAATTGCGCGCTGCCGGTCTGCTGGAAAACCGGCCACCCCCCGGCACCCTGCCGCTGATGGGCGAAGGCGAGGACGAGGAAGAGAGCACCGAGGGCCAGAGCGAGCTTTTCGAGGATTGATGCCGATGGCCGGTTTTCTGCTCCGATCAGCCTGAAAATTGCCGCAATACGTGCTATATAGGGGGTGAGGTAAAAAGGGGTCAGTCAATGAACCAGATTATCAACATGATTATCCGCCAGGTCATGCATCAGCTGGTGCGGCGCGGCGTGAACGCCGGATTCGACCAGGCGTCGAAGATCGGCAAGCGCCGCAATCAGCCCGAAGTGGACGCGGACGGCAACCCGGTGCAGCAGCGCCAGCTGACGCCTGAGGAACGCGCAGAGCGGCGCGCCCGGCGTCAGGCGCGCCAGAATACCGGCCATGCCAAGCAATCCATGAAGGCGATGCGCCGCTTCTCGAAGTTCTGAGGCGTTTTTCCGGCGAGGGTGTCTTGCGCGGCAGGCGCTGCGCAGGGATATTTTCTTGCCAAAAAGAGCAGGGGTGTCAGGCAGCTTTGAAATGTTTGCTGAGTTTCAGCCCCTGTCCCTGATAGTTCGACGCGATGCCCGCCCCGTAAAGCTGTGTGGGCCTTTCGGTCATGCGCTCATAGATCAGCCTGCCCACCACCTGGCCATGCTCCAGCACGAAGGGCGCTTCGTGGCAGCGGACTTCCAGCACGCCGCGTGATCCGCTGCCGCCCGCCGCGGCATGGCCGAACCCCGGATCGAAGAACCCCGCGTAATGCACCCGGAATTCACCCACCATCGCCAGATAGGGGGCCATTTCGGCGGCATAATCCGGCGGGATGGTCACCGCCTCGCGGCTGACCAGGATATAGAATGCGCCCGGATCGAGGATGATATGACCTTCGGTGCTGTGGACCTCTTCCCAGAAATCCGCCGCTGCATAATGGCCGATCAGATCAAGGTCGATCACCCCGGTATGGGGTTTGGCACGGTAGCCCACCAGCGTCGTGCCGGGCAGTTTCAGATCGACGGAAAAGCCCAGCCCGTCGTCGATCACCGGCTTGCCATCCACCAGCGGCGTCTGGTCGTGCAGGGCGCGCAGGGCCGCGTCGTCCAGCATGGCATCGCCCCGGCCAAAGCGGATCTGGTTCAGGCGCATGCCGGGGCGCACCAGCACCGAAAAGGAGCGGGGGCAGATCTCGGCATAAAGCGGCCCGGTATAGCCCGGCGCGATTCGGTCGAATTCGGTGCCGCCATCGGTGATCGTGCGGGTCAGCAGATCAAGCCGCCCGGTCGAGCTTTTGGCATTGGCCACGGCGGAAACATCGTCAGGCAGCGCCAGGGCCTCCATCAGCGGCACCAGATAGACACAGCCTTTTTCCAACACCGCACCCGGGGTCAGATCAACCTCGTGCATCTGGAATTCGCTCAGACGCTCCGCAACGCTCTTGCCGTGACCGGCCAGAAAGGAGGCGCGCACGCGAAAGGCACGGGTGCCAAGGCGCAGGTCAAGGCTGGCAGGCTGGATCTGGCCCGGAATGACCGGCAGGGCCGCGCTGATCTGACCTGCGTCGATCATGTCGCTGATCTGCTGGTTGGGGATCACGCCATGCATGACATCGCTCATCGGATCGGGCCTTTCAAAAACAAACGCCCGCGAACCACAAAGGGTGCGGGCGTTCGGATTGTTTGGTCGGGCTAGCAGGACTCGAACCTGCGACCTTCCGTCCCCCAGACGGACGCGCTACCAGGCTGCGCCATAGCCCGAACTCAGGCGGTTCATACCTGATCTTGCCCGGCGTGCAAGAGGGAATTGCCGCCCCGGACATGGGGATCAGCCGTTTGACCGCGGGCCGCCGCCATTGCCCCTGCTGGCGGCCATCGAATCACGCAGCTTTGTCAGCCGTGCCACCAGCGGCTCGATCCGGTCCAGCTTGTCCCGGTTCAGGGACCTCAGCCGGTAGGCGGTGGTCAGCACCGCCGGGATCGCATCGAAGTCCTGTTCCGCGGTCAGCGCCAGATCCGGCAGCACGCGTGGCCTCGGTGCGGGCGGTGTGTCCTCCGCCGGTGCCTCGGGGGCGGCTTGCGGCCCGTCGGCCTCTGCGGCGGGCGCGTCGCTTTCCCCGGATGCCGGTGGCGGCGGGTTGTCGGAGGGATCGGCCGGGGCGCTTTCCAGCGGGCGGCGCAGAAAGGCGGGCAGGGCCTGTCTTTCTTCGGCGGCGGGTGCCTCAGGCTCCCGCGCTTCGGTTTCCGGTGCTGCCCCGGGGGCATCGGCCTGCCGGATCGCTACCGGCTCCTCCGCTGCAGATTCGTCTTCCGGATCCTCGACATCCTCGGCCATCGGGGCCTCGGGGATCGGCGCGGGGTCTTCGGCGGGTCGGGCCTCAATCCCGTCGGGCTCAGGCGCGCCTTGCGGTGCAGCGGCGGGGGTATCAGGCGCTGCTTCGGGCGCTGGTGCAGCGGGGGCTTCCGGGGCGGCGCTGGCCTGTTCATCCTCTGCCGGGGCATCCGGAGCACTGGCGGCCGCCGATGGCGCTTCTTCACCCGCATCATCAGCGGGTTCAGAGGTGAAATCCTCTTCTTCTTCAACCGCTTCCGGGTCGTTCTTCACGTTCTTTTCAGCCGCCGGTTCAAAGCTGAGGACAACCCCTGTTTCCGGTTCGACCGCTGCAGCCGGGGGCGGCGGCGCGGCAGTTTCCGGCGTGTCGTCGATCTGGGAGGCGGTCAGCTCATCCAGCGGTGCGGACATGGCCGCGACATGATTCATGCCTTCCTCGCGGAGGATCTTCTGAACGCCCTTGATGGTCAGCCCGTCGTCATGCAGCAGCTTCTTGATGCCGCCCAGCAATTGCATGTCGCCGGGGCGATAATACCGCCGTCCGCCCGCCCGCTTGATCGGTTTGACCTGCGTGAACTTGCTTTCCCAGAACCGCAGGACATGGGCCTGTATGCCCAGCCAGTCGGCCACTTCGGAAATGGTGCGGAAGGCGTCGGGCGATTTGGCCATGAGATCAGGACTTGTTGCCGTCTGCGACGCGGTCTTTCATCAGATGGGAGGGGCGGAAGGTCAGGACACGGCGCGGGTTGATCGGCACTTCTTCTCCGGTCTTGGGATTGCGGCCGACGCGGGCGGTCTTGTCACGGACCGAGAAGGTGCCAAAAGACGAGATCTTGACCTGTTCGCCAGCGACCAGCGCGTCGGACATATGCTCCAATACGGATTCGACAAGTTGCGCGCTTTCGTTGCGCGACAGACCCACTTCGCGAAAGACAGCTTCGCTCAGATCCATGCGCGTCAAAGTCTTGTTTGACATTCAATCCCCCATTTATTTTCAGCAACTTTGGCGGCACTGGAATAGGGAGTCAATATCAATGACTTGCAGGGCGCTGTTTCGGCGGAAATTTCCGCCCCGATAACAGGTGCTTACCACCTGAGAACCACGGCGCCCCAGGCCAGGCCGCCGCCGATCGCCTCGGTCACCAGCAGGTCGCCCTGCTTGATCTGGCCCCGGTCGCGGCCCACGGAGAGCGCCAGCGGGATGGAGGCCGCCGAGGTGTTGCCGTGATCCTGGACCGTTACCACCACTTGCGACATCGGCAGGTTCAGCTTGTTCGCGGTGCCCTGGATGATGCGGATATTGGCCTGATGCGGCACAATCCAATCCACGTCTTCGGGGGTCACGCCGGCCCGTTCCATCGCGGTGGTGGCGGTGGCGGCCAGCTTGCCGACCGCGTGGCGGAACACCTGATTGCCCTGCATCCGCAGATAGCCGACAGTGCCCGTGCTGGTGCCGCCATCGACATAGAGCAGGTCGCGGTGCCGCCCGTCGGAGTTCAGATCGGTCGAGAGGATGCCACGGTCCTGCGCGGTGCCCTCGCCACTTTGCGCTTCAAGCAGCACGGCACCCGCGCCATCACCAAAAAGCACGCAGGTCGACCGGTCGGTCCAGTCCATGATCCGGCTGAAGGTTTCCGCCCCGATCACCAGAACCCGCGTCGCCTGACCCGAAAGGATCAGCGCATTGGCATTGGCCAGGGCAAAGACGAAACCGGCACAGACCGCCTGCACGTCAAAGGCAAAGCCCTTTGTCATGCCCAGCTGCGCCTGCACCATGGTCGCGGCGGAGGGGAAGGTAAGATCGGGGGTGGAGGTTGCCAGGATGATGGCATCGACGTCATCCGCACCGAGCCCTGCGTCGTCCAGCGCCGCCCGGGCGGCGGCTGTGGCCATCTGCGAGGTGGTCTCCCCCTCGGCCGCGAAATGGCGGCGTTCGATGCCCGACCGCGATCTGATCCATTCGTCATTGGTGTCCAGCGTGGCTTCGAACTCGGAATTCTCGACAATCCGCGAAGGCAGGTAGTGGCCGCAGCCAATGACAACAGATCGGGTATTCATATGGGCGTCTCTTCGGTCGGCAGCGTGGCGGCGACGCGCGCGGCAAGTTTGTCGTTGAAACGGCTTTCGGAAAGCTGCGCCGCCAGTTTGATGGCTGCCGACACGCCGGTTGCATCCGCAGAGCCGTGCGATTTGACCACCGTGCCATTGAGGCCGAGGAACACGCCGCCATTCACGCGGCGCGGGTCGATCCTGCGGCGCAGGCGCATCAGCGAGGTATAGGCCAGCAGCGAGGCCAGCCGCGACAGGGGCGAATATTTGAAGGCTTCGCGCAGGCGGTTGCCGATCATGTTGGCAGTGCCTTCGCCGGTCTTGATCGCGACATTGCCGGTGAAACCGTCGGTCACGATCACATCCGCCGCATCGCCGGAGATATCGCCGCCCTCGACGAAACCGACAAATTCGAACCCGGCCTGATCGCGCTGGTCGCGAATCAGATCATAGGCTTCCTTCAGCTCGGCGCGTCCCTTGTGTTCCTCGGTGCCGACATTCAGCAGTCCGACACGGGGGCGGGCGATGTCCATGCCGTTGCGGGCATAAGAGGTGCCCATCAGGGCAAAGCGCAGCAGGTCGTCGGCATCGGCACGCACATCCGCGCCCACATCCAGCATCACGTTGAACCCCTGCGGATTGGACGAGGGGTAGAGCACGGCAATGGCCGGACGGTTCACACCGGGCAGTTTCTTGAGGCGGATCATCGACAGCGCCATCAGCGCGCCGGTATTGCCGCAGGAGACCGCCACGGCGGCCTCGCCCGTGCGCACGGCTTCGATCGCGGACCACATGGAGGTATCCTTGCCGGTGCGTACCACCTGGCTCGGCTTGTCCTTCATGGTCACGACGTCAGTCGCATGCCTGATTTCGCAGCGGCCCTCCAGCTCGCGCCGCCTGGCGACAAGCGCAGTGAGCTGCGCCTCGTCCCCGTGCAGGATAAAGGCGATATCGGGATTGAGCTTTGCAGACAGAGAACACCCGGCAACAACGGCTGCCGGGCCTTCATCACCCCCCATGGCGTCCACGGATATCAGGGTGCGTCCGGCCTTCGCTGCGGTATGATCGGTCGGGGCCGTCATGGGTGCGAATGCCTTTTTATGATCTGAAAATGGGCAGCGCCGGCTCAGGCCGCGTCGTCTTCCAGTTCGATCTCGTCTGTCAGGGCGACCACCTCTGCATCATCGTAGTGACCGCAGGCGGCACAGATGTGGTGGGGACGCTTCAGTTCACCGCAGTTGGAACATTCGTTCGGGTTCGCAGCGGAGAGCGAATCGTGCGCACGGCGGTTGTTGCGGCGCGACTTGGAAACTTTATTCTGCTGGACAGCCATGTCTGGTGCCTTTGTCGGTTCGGGGCTGTGCATCATGGGCGCAAACAGCCGTGTTTCAATCGACCCCTCATCGGGCGTGACGCCGCTTTAGGCGAGAGGCCCTGCATTGTCCAACCTTAATTGGGGTGAGGGCGGCAAAATACCCGGAAAATGTCGCGATGCAAGCAGGTATTTCCGGTTGCGCCACACCAATCTCAGGGCCACTCCGGCTGCGGCCCTCAGGGGTCTTCCTTGTTCAGCTTTGCCTTCAGACCGGCCAGCCCGGCAAAGGGTTTGGCGTCATCATCCGTCATCGGGGCCTGACCGGGTTCGGTATAGACGATCTGCACCGGTTCCGCCCCCTCCGCCCGGGGATAATCCGGCACCGCCAGCGCCAGCGCTTCGCGCATCACAATGGCGGGATCAATCCACTGGCCAAGCGGTTCGACGGTGTCATCCTCGGGCATTTCCGCCTCCGGCTCCTCGGGATCTTCGAAGGCAGTCACGAACTGGCGGGTCACATCCGTGTCAATGCGGGTGGTGACGGGGGCCAGGGTGACGACGCAGGGCTGCACCACGGTGGCACCCAGCCTGCCGGTCAGTTGCCAGTCGCTGCGGCCCAGCGGGCTGATCTGCCCGTCGAAGCTGAGTTTGCGCAGCGCGCTGAGGTCGAGGTCGGCCGCGATCTGCTCCAGCATGGCCTTGTCGGGGCGCAGGGCAAAGCCGTTCTCGGCGCTCTGCGACAGCTCCGAGACGCGGATGGCGGTGTCACTTGGGGGCTTGGGGGACATGGGGGGCCTGTTTTCGTTTCTTGAACCTGAGGGGGTCCATGGTGTATGCGAAATAAAGCCAGACCAAACAAGGGCAAGAGGGCAGGACAGATGCACAGGACCAACAAAGCCGGCATGATGGCATTGGCGTTTGCCGGGATCGTCGCCCTGGGCGCATGTTCACCGCAGTACCGCAACCATGGCTATGTCCCCCCGGAGGAAGACCTGCAGCAGATCCAGGTCGGCGCGGATACCAAGGAAACCGTGGCCGAAAAGATCGGCGTGCCTGCCTCCTCCGGTGTGCTGACCAACTCCGGCTATTATTACGTGCGGATGCGCACCCGCACCCTTGGCCCGCTGGCCTCAAAGGAGATCGACCGCCAGGTGGTCGCGATCAGCTTCTCTGAACAGGGTGTGGTGCAGAACGTCGAACGCTTCGGTCTGGAAAAGGGGCAGGTGGTGCCGCTGACCCAGCGTGTCACCTCCTCGCCGGTAAGCGACAAATCCTTCATCCGGCAGCTTCTGGGCAACATCGGGCGCTTTAACCCGGCCGGTCTGGCGGGCTGACATCATGGTGTCATATCCCTTTGGCAGGTGGTGACACAGACCGCGTTGCATAGGGGACATGAACCAGTGATGCATCTGAAAAAGGGAAGATACACCGCCCGCAGCGCCAGCGGCCCCGCCGATCTGGCGGCAGCCCAGCGTCTGCGCGCCTTCTGCTTCGGGCTGCAGGCACCGCTTGATGTGGATGCCTATGACGACCAATGCACCCATGTGCTGATCGAGGACACCTCCAGCGGCACCCTGGTCTGCTGTTACCGGCTGCTGACCCTGCGGGGGGCTGACCTGCCGCAATCCTATGCCGCGCAGTTCTACGAGCTCAGCGCGCTGCAATCCTATGAAGGCCTGATGATGGAGCTGGGACGCTTCTGCGTGCACCCCGACTGGCGCGACCCCGACATCCAGCGTCTGGCCTGGGCGGCAATGACCGAGCTTGTGGACGCGCGTGGGGTGCAGATGCTGTTTGGCTGTTCCTCCTTTGCCGGGACGGAAACCGCAGAGTATCTCGACGCCTTTGCCATGCTGCGCGCCCGCCACCTGGCCCCCAAGCGCTGGCTGCCCCGGGTGAAGGCGCCGGATGTCTTCCGCTTTGCCGCCCGGCTGCGGCGCAAGCCTGACCTGAAGAAAGCGATGCTGCGGATGCCGCCCTTGCTGCGGACCTATCTGATGATGGGCGGCTGGGTCAGCGACCATGCGGTGGTGGACCGCCAGATGAACACGCTGCATGTTTTCACCGGGCTTGAGATCGGCGCGATTCCCGCCGCCCGCAAGCGCCTGTTGCGGGCCTTGGTCTAGGATATTTTTGGCCAAAAAGAGGAGGGGCGTTGATTTCCCCTCAAGGTGACGCTAGCTGCGGCGCATGGCACGTGCACCCCTTCTTCAACTGAATGAAATATCGCTCACCTTCGGGGGGGATCCGGTATTCGAGGACCTGTCTCTGGTCGTGCAGCCCGGCGACCGGGTGGCGCTGGTCGGGCGCAACGGGTCGGGCAAATCGACCCTGATGAAGGTCATGGCCGGTCTGGTCGAGGCCGACAGCGGCGATGTGATCGCGGGGCCGGGCGTTTCCGTGGGTTACATGGAACAGGATCCGGATCTGAGCGGCTTCGACACGCTGGGCGATTTTGCCGCCCATGGGCTGGACCCGGGCGAGATGTACAAGGTGGAACGCGCAGGCGAGGGGCTGAAGTTCGACCCGGCGCGCCCGGTGGCCACCGCTTCGGGCGGCGAACGCCGCCGCGCGGCTCTGGCGCGGCTGATGGCGCAGGCCCCGGAACTGATGCTGCTGGACGAGCCCACCAACCATCTGGACATCGAGGCAATCGGCTGGCTGGAAGAAGAGCTGAAAACCACCCGCACCGCCTTTGTCATCATCAGCCACGACCGTGCCTTCCTGCGCGCGCTGACACGGGCAACCCTGTGGATCGACCGGGGCCAGGTGCGGCGGCAGGAAAAGGGCTTTGGCGATTTCGAAGCCTGGCGTGACCAGATCTGGGAAGAGGAAGACACCCAGCGCCACAAGCTGAACCGCAAGATCAAGGCCGAGGCCCGCTGGGCGGTCGAGGGGATCTCGGCCCGGCGCAAGCGCAACCAGGGCCGGGTGCGTGCCCTGCAGGACCTGCGCGCCGAACGCGCCAGCCAGATCAAACGGCAGGGCACGGCGGCAATGGCGCTGGATGCCGGCCCCAAATCGGGCCGCAAGGTGATCGAGGCGGTAGGCATCGCCAAACACTTTGGCGACAAGGTGATTCTGCGCGACTTTTCCCTCAAGGTGCAGCGCGGTGACCGGATTGCGCTGGTGGGCCCCAACGGGGTGGGCAAGACCACGCTGCTGAACATGCTGATCGGGGCGGAACAGCCGGATGCGGGCAGGGTCACGCTGGGCACCAACCTGGAACTGGCGCTGTTCGATCAGGCCCGGGCACAGCTGGACGGCGACATGTCGCTGTGGGATTCGCTGACCGGCGATCCCGAGATGCGGGTCAGCGGCAAGGCCGATCAGGTGCTGGTGCGCGGCCAGCCGAAACATGTGGTGGGCTACCTCAAGGAATTCCTCTTTGACGAGGCACAGGCCCGTGCGCCGGTGCGCTCGCTCTCGGGCGGTGAAAAGGCGCGGCTGCTGCTGGCGAAACTGATGGCGCGGCCCTCCAACCTGCTGGTGCTGGACGAACCCACCAACGATCTGGATGTGGAAACCCTCGACCTTTTGCAGGAACTGCTGGAAACCTATGACGGTACGGTGATTCTGGTCAGCCACGACCGCGATTTCCTGGACCGCGTCGCCGCCACCACCATCGCGATGGAGGGGGACGGGCGCGCCACGGTCTATGCGGGCGGCTGGACCGATTATCTGTCCCAGCGCGGGCAGGATGATTTTTCGCAAAGCGTGGTCAAACCCAGGGAAGCCCCGGTGCGGGAAAAGACCGCCAAAGCGCAGAAATCCGGCCTGAGCTTTACCGAAAAGCACCGGCTTGAGGCCTTGCCCGCAGAGATCGCACGGCTGGAGGCCGAGATCGGCAAGCTGGAGGCTTTGCTGGCCGATGCAGAGCTCTTCACCCGCGAGCCGGTCAAGTTCAACAAGGCGACGCAAGCCCTTGTGGAACGTCAGGAAAAGCTGTCAGCAGCGGAAGAGGAATGGCTGCTGCTGGAAGACAAGGCAGAGGCCTGACCGCGCCCAGAACGCGGCGACACCGAGGGCGTGAAAGGATCACATCATGGCTTGGCTACTTCTTGTTCTGGCGGCGGTTTTCGAGGTCATGTTCGCAATGGGCATGAAGATGTCACAGGGGTTCACCCGGCTCACGCCGACGCTGGTGACCATCGTGGGGATCATATTCGGCCTGTGGTTCCTGGCCCTTGCGATGAAACAGCTGCCGGTTTCCATCGCCTATCCGGTCTGGACCGCACTTGGCACGCTGGGCACCGTGGCTCTGGGCACGCTGCTGCTGGGCGAGGCGATGACCCCGCTCAAGGCGGTTTCGGTGCTGGCCATCGTCGGCGGCGTGATCGGGCTGAAAATCTCCGGCGGCTGATCAGAGCGGTCGGGCAGGCACGCCCGCTACGGTCAGCCCTGCGGCAACATCCCGGGTGACCACGGCACCGGCCGCCACAATCGCCGCATCGCCAATCGTCACCCCCGGCATGACAATTGCCCCGGCCCCGATCCAGACGTTCCGGCCAATCGTGACCGGCAGGGCAATCTCCTGACCGGCCGCGCGTTTGACCGGATCCTTGTGGTGCTGGGCGCTGAGAATCTGCGCCCCGGGCCCGATCATCGTGTCATCCCCGATCTCCACCCGGGCGCTGTCCAGGATCACGCAATGCGCATTGATGTAGATCCGCGCGCCCAGATGGATGTGACAGCCGTAACTCGCGTGGAAGGGCGCTTCGACCAGGCAGTCGGGGCCTTGTTCGGCAAAGAGCCCCCGCAGCGGTGCGCTCAGCGTCTCGCGCGGCTCTGGGGGGAGGTGGTTGTGCGCGTGGATCGCGCGCCGCGCCGTCTGGCGCAGCACCTCCAGCGCCGGGTCAAGGCAGGAGTACCATTCCCCCGCCGCCATCTTCTCCTGCGCGCTCCGCATCCGCATCAGCGCATCCGCAGCGCGCCGTCCAGGCGGATTACCTCGCCGTTGAGATAGCCCATCTCGACGATGAAACCGGCCAGCCGCCCGTATTCCGCAGGATCGCCCAGCCGCGCGGGGTTTGGCACATCGGCGGCAAGGCCGGCCTGCACCTCTTCCGGCAGACCCGCCAGCATCGGCGTGCGGAAAATGCCCGGCGCGATGGTCATCACGCGGATGCCCTCCTTGGCCAGGTCGCGCGCCATTGGCAGGGTCATGCCCACGATTCCGCCCTTCGAGGCCGCATAGGCCGCCTGGCCCTTCTGCCCGTCAAAGGCGGCGATGGAGGCGGTGTTGATGATCACACCGCGCGCGCCGTCAGGTTCGGGATCGTTCCTTGCCATCGCCTGCGCCGCCAGCCGTGCGATGTTGAAACTGCCCACCAGGTTGATGTCCACGGTGCGCTGGAAATCGCCCAGGGGATGCGGCCCGTCACGGCCCAGCGTCTTGATGCCAAGCGCGATACCGGCGCAGTTCACGGCAACGGTGATCCGGCCCATCTTTTCGGAGGCCAGCGCGATGGCGGCCCTGACCGAATCCTCATCCGTCACATCGGTTTCGGCGAAATGCCCGCCGATGTCGGCAGCGACCTGCGGCCCGCGCGTGGTGTCGCGGTCCAGCAGGGTGACCTGTGCGCCCTGTGCGGCAAAATGGCGTGCCGTGGCCTCGCCCAGGCCGGAGGCCCCTCCGGTGATGATGGCGGCGGTGGTGTCGAGCTGCATGTGGCCCCTCCCGGATATGCAATTGAACAGGGGTTCAGATGATCATGGGCAGCGGCGGCGCGCAAGGGGATGCCAGCGCAGCCATGTGCCGCCGGTCGCACAGGCCCGCGCGCCGCTGCGCAGCTTGAACCGGTTCAGCCCGGGGGTGGCGCTGTGCAGCAGCCCGAGGTCGAGGGTCTCATGACCCTCTGCCGCCAGCCAGTCGCAGGCTGTCATCAGCAGCAGGTTATGGGCATGGCATCTGCGCCCTTCCGGAAAGCTGTGGCCGATGTGATAGCTGGCCCCGGTGCCATGGCGCAGGAACAGCATCTGCGCCACCACCCGCTGCCCGCGCCGTGCGGTGAAGAGCCGGGTCTGCGCGGGGGCCACGGCGGCAAAGGCGCAGGTCAGCGCCAGCGGCCATCCGGCATAGCCGCGCTGCCGCTGTTGCAGCGCCTCTGTCAGCAGCAGCGGATGGTGCGGATCGGCGGGCATCGGCCCATGGGACAGCCGCAGCTCTGCCCGGCGCGCCTTTCGCCATTGGTTGCGCCATTTCGGATGCAGCCGGGCGATGCGCCGCTCCGGATCGGTGCCGAGGTCCAGCAGGGCGATCTGCTGCGCTGCGCGCAGCCGCAGGGCGCGGGGCAGCGGGCAGGGATGCGCAGGCGACAGGATCAGCGGCAGCCGGGCCAGCCCGGCCGCGGCAAGCTGTTCGTTCAGGTCCCGCGGTGGCGCCATACGCGGCAACATCAGGATCGGCAGACCCAGAATGCGCCGCCGCAGGATCATCGCCCCGCCGGGCAGGATCAGCGGCGCAGCCCCACAAAGCCGCAACGCCGCGGCAAAGGCCGGGTCCTGCATCAGGGCAGGCGCGGGCGGGGGCGGTGCATCAACCATGCCCCGATGTGAGCGCGAGAAAGGTTAATAGTGCGTTAGGCCTGGCGGTGGAAAGGCGGCTCTGTTCGCTGCACCACCACCATCCTCACGATGGCGGTGGCGCTGCGCGGCAACAAGCTATCAGCCGATCTGCACCAGCGCATGGCGCTTCTTGCCGGCAGACAGCTTGACCGGGCTGGCCAGCGCCGCGGCATCCAGCATCAGCCCCGCGTTGGTAATCGGCTGATCGTCCAGCCGCGCGCCATTCTCTGCGATCAGGCGCTTGGCTTCCTTGCCGGATCCCGCCAGCCCGGATTTCACGATCAGCTGCACGATGGAGATGCCATCGCCCAGTTCCGCCGCCGTCAGGGTCAGGGTGGGCAGGTCATCGCCCACGCCGCCGCGTTCAAAAACCTCGCGCGCGGTGGCCTCGGCTGCGGCTGCCGCATCGGCGCCGTGCAGCAATGCCGTCACCTCATTGGCCAGCCGCACCTTGGCCTCATTGATCTCGGAACCCGCCAGCGCGCCCAGACGGTCGCATTCATCGACGGGCAGTTCGGTATAGAGCTTGAGGAAACGGCCCACATCCGCATCGGTGGTATTGCGCCAGAACTGCCAGAATTCATAAGGCGACAGCATGTCGCCATTCAGCCAGATCGCACCCGATTGCGACTTGCCCATCTTCTTGCCGTCGCTGGTGGTCAGCAGCGGCGAGGTGAGGCCATAGACCTCCCCCTCGATCACCCGGCGGGTCAGGTCGATCCCGTTGACGATATTGCCCCATTGGTCGCTGCCGCCCATCTGCAGGATGCAACCATAGCGGCGGTGCAGCTCCATGAAATCATAGGCCTGCAGGATCATGTAGTTGAATTCGAGGAAGGAGAGCGATTGCTCCCGGTCCAGCCGCGATTTCACGGATTCGAAACTCAGCATCCGGTTGATGCTGAAATGCCGCCCGATGTCGCGCAGGAAATCGAGGTAGTTCAACCCGTCCAGCCATTCGGCATTGTCGATCATCAGCGCATCCGATGGCCCGTCGCCATAGGTCAGATAGGCGCTGAACACCTTGCGGATGCCCGCGATGTTCTCGGCAATCTGATCCGGCCCCAGCAGCGGGCGTTCATCGGCGCGGAACGAGGGATCGCCCACCTTGGTGGTGCCGCCGCCCATCAGGGTGATCGGCTTGCCGCCGGTCTTCTGCAACCAGCGCAGCATCATGATCTGGATCAGCGAGCCGACGTGCAGGGATTTCGCGGTGGCGTCGAAGCCGATATATCCCGGTTGCCCGCCCTTCAGCAGGGCCTCGTCCAGCCCCTGATAATCGGTGCAATCGGCCAGAAAGCCGCGTTGCATCATCGTGTGGATGAACTCCGATTTGGGGTGATAGGTCATGATGTCTTGCCTCGGGCTGGGATTGCGGGGCATCTATAGGCCCAGCAGGATCAAAGGGAAAGGCCTTGGACGGCAACATGAGCAGGGCCATCGGGAAAACGGGCGTGGTGACGGCGCTGGGGGCGATGTCGGGGACATCGCTGGACGGCGTGGATGCGGCGGTGCTGCGCACCGACGGGCGGCAGATCACCGCCTTCGGCAAGAGCGGCTACCGCGCCTATTCCCCGCAGGAGCGGGCGGTGATCGCGGCCGGTCTGGGCAAATGGGCAGGGCCCGAGGTGCAGGCGGCGGCAGAGGTCGTGGAGGCCGCGCATCTGGAACTGCTGCGCGGTTTCGACAGGGTGGATCTGATCGGTTTTCACGGCCAGACCCTTGCCCATGCGCCACGCGCGCAGGGCACCCTGCAGGTGGGTGACGGCGCGGCACTGGCGCAGGATCTGGGCCTGCCGGTGGTCTGGGATTTCCGCAGTGCCGATGTGCAGCTGGGCGGCGAGGGCGCGCCGCTGGCGCCTTTCTTTCACCACGCCTGCGCGCGCTTTGCGGGCATCGGGGGCCCGGTGGGGTTCCTCAACCTTGGCGGAGTGGGCAATCTGACATGGGTGGATCCGGCGATCGAGGCGCCGGAGGCGGAAGGGGCCTTGCTGGCCTTCGACACCGGGCCCGCCAATGCGCCGCTCAACGACCTGTTGCAGGCGCGGCTGGGGCTGCCCTTTGACGAAGGCGGCAGGATCGCCCGGCGCGGCACGGTGGAAACCGGCGCGCTGGAGCTTTTCCTGGCGGAACCCTATTTCGCGCGCATCCCGCCCAAATCCCTGGACCGCAACGATTTTGCCGAGATGGTGGCGCTGGTCAGCGAGCTGTCCGACGCCGATGCCGCTGCCACGCTGACCGCCATGTGTGCCGCCGGGGTGGCCGAGGCGATGCAGCATTGCCCGCGCCCGCCCGACCGGGTGCTGGTCACCGGCGGCGGGCGGCACAACCCGGTGCTGATGCAGATGCTCAGCGTTTCGCTGGAATGTCCGGTCATGCCGGTGGAGGAGGTAGGGCTGGATGGCGACATGCTGGAGGCCCAGGCCTTTGCCTATCTCGCGGTGCGGGTGGCGCGCGGGCTGCCCACATCCTGCCCCGGCACCACAGGGGTCCGCGCCGCGGTGGGGGGCGGCACGGTCAGCCTGCCGGGGTGATCTGCGCTGGCGTGATCTGCGTCGGCGTGATCCAAAGGTGCGGCTGCGCCGCAAGACATTATGGATTTTCGCGATGGGGTGGATCTTCGCTGCGGGCCCACCATCCCAGGAAGGTCTGGCACCGCCCTTGATTGATCTCTTTCATGGCACCATCCGCCCGCCTTCCCAAGCACAATAGCCGTCTCCCCCTGCGGGGGCCCCTCGGCGATTGTGCTTGGCAATCCGGCCGTCTGGCGCCCTGACGTGCTCAAGCAAGGGCGGCGCCAGACCAGGGATGTCAGCGGGGAATGTCGAAGCCGGGGGGCGCGAGGGTGAAGCCCTCGAACTGGAAGCCGGGAGAGACGGTGCAGCTGACCAGGGTGTAATCGCCGGTGCTGCGCGCGGCCTGCCAGTGGTTTTCCGGCACGATCGCCTGGGGCGCGCCCTGTGACAGATCCGGGGTCAGCAGGTGGTCGCGCGCGGGCCCTGCATCGGTTGCGGACAGCGACAGGACCAGCGGTGCGCCCGCGTGGTAGAGCCAGATCTCGGTTGCATCGACCCGGTGCCAATGGCTGCGCTCGCCCGCCTTCAGCAGGAAATAGATGCAGGTGCCGCTGGGGCGGCCCGCATTCCCGGCCACCCAGGTCTGGCGGTAATGGCCGCCCTCCGGATGCGGGGCAAGTCCGAGCTGCGCGATGATCTGGTCGGCGGTCATGGGCGGCCTCTCAGCTCAGCGGATATTCGAAAAACAGCAGATGGGGCAGGGCATCTTCCGGGAGCGGCTGGTAGGGTCCGCGTGCCTTGAACCCCAGCGCAAGATAGAGCGGGCCCGCCGCGGGCAGGCTGCGCGAGGTGTCGAGCACGACGCGGGTGAAACCATCGGCGCGGGCCTGATCCAGCAGCGCGCGGCAGATCGCCTTGGCCAGCCCCGCGCCGCGCGCGGCCGGGCTGACGAAAACGCGTTTGATCTCGGATGTCTCTGCGTCCAGCGGGTGCGACATGCCGCAGGCGACGGGGCTGCCCTCTGCGGATCTTGCCAGCAGGATCACACCCTTTGGCCGGGCGTGGATCACCGGCAGTTCCGCCATCAGCGCCTCGTATTTGGGCACCGGATAGAAGGTTTCGGTGATGTCCCGGTCTTTCGGCGAATTGGCGACCAGGGTGGCGCGGTAATCCCAGCACAGGGCGACCACCGCCGCGAGGTCAGCGGGGGTGGTCGCCTGAACGATGCTGTAACTCTCAGCCACGCAGGATCGAGCGGCCCGCGTATTCGGCCGTTTCACCCAGCGATTCCTCGATCCGGATCAACTGGTTATACTTTGCCAGCCGGTCGGAGCGCGCGAGGCTGCCGGTCTTGATCTGGCCGCAGTTGGTGGCAACCGCAAGATCGGCGATGGTGGCATCCTCGGTCTCGCCCGAGCGGTGCGACATCACATTGGTGAACCCCGCGCGATGCGCCATCTCGACGGCTTTCAGCGTTTCGGTCAGCGTGCCGATCTGGTTGACCTTGACCAGCATGGAATTGGCCGAGCCGCGCTTGATCCCTTCGGCAAGGCGGGCAGGGTTGGTCACGAAAAGATCGTCGCCCACCAGCTGCACCTTGTCGCCCAGACGCGCGGTCAGCGCCGCCCAGCCGTCCCAGTCATCCTCCGACATGCCATCCTCGATCGAGATGATCGGATAGTCGGCCACCAGGGCGGCGAGGTAATCGACGTTTTCCGCCGAGCTCAGCTTCTTGCCTTCGCCCGCCAGGGTATAGACGCCGGACTGATAATATTCGGTGGCGGCACAATCGAGCGCGAGATACATGTCCTCGCCCGGTCTGTAGCCTGCTTTTTCGATGGATTTCAGAATGAAATCAAGCGCGTCGCGGGTGGAGCTGATGTTGGGGGCAAAGCCGCCCTCATCGCCCACACCGGTGGCCAGACCCGCCGCCGAAAGTTCCTTTTTCAGGGTGTGAAAGACTTCGGCCCCCATGCGCACGGCGTCGCGGATGTTTTCCGCGGCAACCGGCATGATCATGAATTCCTGGATGTCGATGGGGTTGTCGGCATGTTCGCCGCCGTTGATGATGTTCATCATCGGCACCGGCAGAACCCGGGCCGAGGTGCCGCCGACATAGCGGTAAAGCGGTTGCGTGCAGAAATCCGCCGCCGCCTTGGCCGCGGCCAGGGACACGCCCAGGATCGCATTGGCGCCCAGACGGCTCTTGTTCTCGGTGCCGTCCAGCTCGATCATCATCGAGTCGATTTCGACCTGTTCGGTGGCGTCGATGCCCACCAGCGCCTCGGCGATTTCGCCGTTCACGGCGGCGCAGGCCTCCAGCACGCCCTTGCCCATGTAGCGGGCCTTGTCGCCGTCGCGGCGTTCGACCGCCTCATAGGCCCCGGTGGAGGCGCCCGAGGGCACGGCGGCCCGGCCCATGGTGCCATCTTCGAGGATCACGTCGACCTCGACCGTGGGGTTGCCCCGGCTGTCCAGGATTTCGCGGGCATGGATGTCGATGATGGTGCTCATGAGATGTCCTAAGGTAAATGGCTTTGAGCGGGTTTTAGCGGCATGGGGCCGGGATGAAAAGAAGGCTTTGCGGGGGAGCGTCAGCGGGCTGCCCCGCGCGCGCGGACAGGGGGGCGGGATGAGGCAGCGGCTTGCCGGGGATGCGCGGTGCCTGCGGTGCCGTCAAAGGCATGCAAAAAGCCAGCAAATGCCTGCGATGTTTGCCATCCCGAAATGATGACATGTCATTTTTGACATGTCTTCGGTGACATGTCTTGCATGACATGTCGTCCTTTATATCGGCTCTTGCGGGGATCTCGTTCGTTGCGGGCATCTCTTCCCTGGCGGCTCAGGCCGCGGCATCGTCGCGCGCTCAGGGCAGCACGCCAATCCTGCGTTCGCGCCAGACCGTGTAGATGCCCGACAGCACGATCACTGCCGCACCGGTCAATGTCAGCGCATCGGGGCTTTCGCCAAAGACCGTCACGCCGATGACCAGCGCGAACAGCAGCCGCGCATAGCGGAACGGGGTCACGAAACTGACCTGCCCCACGCGCATCGCCGCCACGATGGCATAATAGGCCAGGATGCCGACGCTCATGCCGCTCAGGAAATAGACCCATTCGATCCCGCGTGGCAGCACAAATGCATCACCCTGCGCCGCCATCAGGATCAGCCCCGCCGGGACCACCACGGCGAATCCCAGAAAGCTGAGCTGCATGGTGGAAAAGACCGCCGGGGTGCGCCGGGTCGCCAGATCGCGCATCGCCAGGGCAAAGACCGCGCCCACCGCCAGCAGCGACAGCATCTGGAAACTCTCCATGCCGGGCCGGATGATCAGCAGCACGCCCAGCAGCCCCGCGATGATCGCGCTCCAGCGCCGCCAGCCGACCGCTTCGCCCAGAAACAGCGCCGCCCCCAGGGTGACCACCAGCGGCGTGGCCTGAAGGATCGCCGAGGCGCTGGAAATCGGCGTCAGCACGATGGCAGAGACAAAGCACATCGTGCCGATGATTTCCCCCAGCGCGCGCAGGGCGATGGGCAGGTTCAGCATGTCGCGGCTCAGCGGTTTGCGCCCCTGTGCCACGACAACACCGCCAAAGACCAGCGCGCCGCCAAGGCCCAGCATGACCAGAATCTGCCCGACGCTCAGCGCATCGGCCAGCAGCTTGATGAACATGTCCTCAAAGGCAAAGCCCAGCATCGACAGCACCATCAGTGCCGCGCCGCGAAAATTGTCCATGATGCCCGTCCTTTGCCAGTTGTCGCACCGATGCCCGGTTTTTGTGCAAAGGACAAGGGACGGCTGGCAGGCGCGCATCTGCGATGATAGCTGTCGGCCATGCGCTGGCCAAACATGACCCTCCCGCCACTGGTAACCTTGCTGACACTTGCTGTCGGCGCCTTTGGCGCCGCTGTGGCCTGGGCAATGTCCGCGCCGATCTTCATCCTGCTGGGGCCTGCGGTGGCGGTCTCGCTGGCCGGGCTGGCAGGGCTGCGCACCGGGGTCGACCTGCGGCTGCGCGATGCCTGTTTTGTGGTGCTGGGCATTGCCGTGGGCGCGGGCTTTGACAGCGACGCATTGGGCGCGATGCTGCGCTGGCCGCTGGCTTTCGTGCTGATGGCGCTGGTGCTCTGGCTGATCCTTGTGGCCAGCCGCGCGGTGCTGACCCGGCACTTCGGTTTCGACGGACGCTCGGCGCTGCTGGCCGCTGCTCCGGGGCATCTCAGCTTTGTCATCGCCATCGCGGCGGACAGCGGGCTGGATGTGCCGCGCGTCTCCATCGTCCAGTCGGTGCGCCTGCTGGCGCTGACGCTGGTGGTGCCCTTTGTCGCCATCGCCCTGGGGGTCGAGGTTTCGGGCAATATCGCGCCGCAGGGGCAGGCGATGGGCCTTGGCACCCTTGCGATGCTCGCGCTGGTCTCGCTCGGGCTGGGGCAGGTCTTTGCCCGGCTGTCGGTGCCCGCGCCGCTGCTGCTGGGGGCGATGGTCGCCTCTGCCCTGGGGCATTTGACGGGGTTTGCCACGGGGGTGCTGCCGGGCTGGCTGATCCAGCCTGCCTATCTGGTGCTTGGCGCGCTGATCGGCACCCGGTTCTCCGGCGTGACACCCGCCCTGCTGATGCAGGGGCTGGGCGCGGGGCTGATGGTGACGGCGGTTGCCGTCGGGGTTGCGGGGCTGGGCGCGCTGCCGGTGGCGCTGGCACTGGGCATGCCGCTGGCCCATGTGCTGGTGGCCTTTGCCCCCGGCGGGCTTGAGACGATGATCGCTCTCGGCGTGGTGCTGGGGGTGGTCCCCGGTTTTGTCGCGGCCTGCCATATCGCGCGGCTGCTGGTGCTGACCGTGTTGCTGCCCCTGATGCTGGGCCGCCGGACCCCGGCGGCAGAGGGCTGCCCGTAGCGCCAGTCACCCGAAGCCGAAATGCGCCTCATTGATCCGAAGCGCGGTGCGAAGTTCGGATCCACCATACCAGGGCGGCAGTGCCAAGGAGGCCCGGCAGAACCGCGCACGACGCGCGGTCAAATGATCAAATGCGCGGTCAAATGATCAAATTCAAGTTAATCAAGGGGCTCTCCGCAGAGAACCCCGCGACGCAGGCTCTGCTTGCGCGGTCCCGTCAGTTTTCCATCCATCCGGCCCAGGGCGCCCCCGGTGGCGTGGTGAGCTAATTCTTCGGCCGGATCACCAGCCGGTTGCCGTTCTTCTCGGTCTCCAGCGCGGTCAATGCCGCGACCAGCGCGCTCAGCTTGGAATGGCCATAGGTCCGCGTGTCAAAGTCCGGGTGGCTGGCCTGTATGGCCTGTCCGACCTGGCCAAGGTTGTACCAGCCGTCCTCGGCGTCGATCTTGTCCATCGCCTCTTCGAACAGCGGCAGGGCCTTGTCGGCCTTGGCGTTGCTCTCCCTGACGGTCTTGGGCGCATCCGGGTCGGGGATGTTCTCGATCAGGATGAAGCGGTTGTAGACATTGCGCAGCGCCGGGTTGGTCTTGGCCTCGCCGATGCCGATCACCGTCAGCCCGTCCTCGCGCAGGCGGTTCACCAATGCGGTGAAATCACTGTCCGAGGAGACAATGACAAAGGCGTCGAACTTGCCGCCATGCAGGATGTCCATGGCATGGATCACCAGACCGATGTCGGTGGCGTTCTTGCCGGTGGAATTCGAGGTTTCCTGGTGCGCCACCAGTCCCAGCTCGTGAATCGGCTGTTTCCAGCCCTTCAGATGCGGGTTCGACCAATCCCCATAGACCCGCCGCAGTGCAGGCTCCCCGATGGAGGCAACCTCGCGCATGATCTTGGTGGCATGTTTGGCGGGCACATTGTCCGCGTCGATCAGCACCGCCAGCAGGGGGCGGTCGCGTGGCGCGGTATTGCGGATTTGATCTGTCATGCAAGCGGTGTGGCAGAGCACCGGGGTGAAGTCTAGTAACTTGAGTCATCTGCCGCGGATCAGGCAGGCGGCGGCACCGGAGCACGGTTATTCCGGGGCAGGGGAACGGGCAGGAGGCTGGGCCAGATCGTCCAGCCCCTGCCGCAGCGCTTCGGCCATGCCGGTTGCCTCCATATGCTGGCGCAGGCGCTGGTTGTAGCCGCCCTGCGTGTTCAGGGCCTCCAGCAGGGCTTCGCTTGTCAGACCCGAGAGGTTCGAGGTCACCAGCGCCCGCAGAAAGGCCTCCCCCTGCGTCTTGTCCGATACATGATCGCCCAGCCAGTCTGCCGCGTCCCGAACCATCCGGGTGACGGGCGAAAGCACGGCCTGGGCGCAAAGATATGCCGACAGCTCATCCGCGGTCTGCAGCGGGAAGATGCTGTTCCGGGCACCGAACAATTCGCCGACAAGGGCCTCGTCACCCTGCATCATGACGGGTGTTCCGCCCTCGGCAATGCCGGGAAAGGGCATCATGATCGCCACCGCCCGCGCGGGACGCACCATGGCATCGGCCTCCGTCAGGCTCGCCCCGGCCATGAAGGTGATGATCCGCTGGTCTTTGCGAAAGGTGAGCGCGCCCAGAATCTCAGGCGCGGTTTCGGCCATCAGTCCCAGAAAGATGACATCGCTTGCGTCCACGACGCCCTGATTGCCCGCGATGCTGACATTCGCGAGGCTTTCAGCCAGGGCATTTGCATGGGCCGCACTGCGTTCTGACACGGTGATCTGATGACCATCCGCAGCAATGCCCCGGACCGCTGCGCTGGCAATCTTGCCGCATCCTATGACACCAATTCTCATGGTGTCGGAGGCTAGATGAATTTGTCCTCGGCGTCATCATCGGATCGAAGATAGGGAACCGGACCGTCGGCGAAGCGCGGTGAAAGTCGGGAAAGATCCCATTCCGCTTTCCCAAGCGCGGAATCAAGGCCGCAGGCCGCCGCGCATCGCCGGGCCGTCCCCTGGCACGGCGATTTGGCTGCTGTCGTGTGCCACGGATAACTTGGAAGTGCTTGGCTGCCATAAAGTGCCAGTCACGACGGTCAGATCGCCGCACCACGGCCCGTCAATGCGCGGCTTTGCGCATGGCAGCTTCGTCCGCACAGCTGACACTGATCCAGACAGCGCCGGAGGTTCGGTTTGGGGCGGAAATGCCTGGAACGACGTCCCGACAGATTGCGGAAAATCCGAAGGGTCCGGGCACTTTCGCGCGGCAGTCGACAATGCCACATCCTGTGACGCCGCGTCTCAAGTATGTCCCCCGATGCCGATGCTCGTTCCGCCCCAGACCGGGCCCAGCGGAAGCCCTCAGTTCTTCTTGATCGGCACGCCATAAAGCTCAAGCCGGTGGCCGCGCAGTTCATAGCCCAGTTTCTCGGCGATCTTTTCCTGCAGTGCCTCGATCTCGGCGTCGACAAATTCGATCACCTCGCCCGAATGCATGTCGATCAGGTGATCGTGGTGGTCGCGTTCCGCATCTTCATAACGCGCGCGGCCGTCGCCGAATTCCAGCTTGTCGAGAATCCCCGCCTCTTCGAAGAGTTTCACGGTCCGGTACACGGTCGCGATGGAGATGCCGGCATCCAGCGCCACGGCGCGGCTGAACAGCGCTTCCACATCGGGGTGGTCCTCGCTCTCTTCGATCACGGTGGCGATGGTGCGGCGCTGGCCGGTCATGCGCAGGCCCATGGCCTCGCAGCGTTTGATGATGGGTTTGCTCATGACGCATCTTTCCGCTTCGTTCGGACCCCTGCTTTAGCGGGAAACGTGAACCGGTGCCACCGGGTTTCGCACCCCGAAGCAGACCGAGTGGCGGTCAAAGGTTGACTTCTGCACTGCAGCACGCCATCTGGGGGGCAAGCGATGCCTTCTGCCGCGTGAGCAGTGCCGGTGCCAGCCCCCTTTGACAGATGTCGGGGCGTAAATGCACTCCGGTTCACAAGGTCCGCCGATGTTCCCAAAATCACGCGTGGGGCCAAACGCCGATGGACAGGTGTTGTGGCAGTCAGCCCGATACCTGCGATTCCCTTGGCGTGACCCTGCGGGCGCGTGATGCGCCCCGACGATAGGGCGTGGGCCTTGCCCGTGCCGGAAAGAATGAAGATGAGCGATTTCGACATGATGGAGCTGCCGCCGAAACTGGTGGCGCGGCTCAGGGAAATGGGGATCACCGACCCGACCCCGATCCAGAAACAGGCGATCCCCCATGCGCTGAACGGGCGCGACGTGATGGGCCTGGCGCAGACCGGCACCGGCAAGACGGCGGCCTTTGGCGTGCCGCTGGTGGCGCAGATGCTGGAAAACCCCCGCCGCCCCGGACCGCGCTGCGTGCGGGCCCTGGTGCTGGCACCGACCCGTGAACTGGCCCAGCAGATCATGGTCAACCTCAAGGGCTATTGCGAGAATACGCCGCTCAAGGCGCAGATGGTGGTTGGCGGAGTCTCGATCAATCCGCAGATCAAGCGGCTGGAGCGGGGCGTGGACATGCTGGTGGCGACACCGGGTCGTCTGCTGGACCTGATGGACCGCCGCGCGGTGGACCTGAGCGAGACAACCTTCCTGGTGCTGGACGAAGCGGACCAGATGCTGGACATGGGGTTCATCCATGACCTGCGCAAGATTTCCGCCGTGATCCCGAAAGAGCGTCAGACGATGCTGTTTTCGGCCACCATGCCCAAACTGATGAATGAGATCGCCAATTCCTATCTGGTCCGGCCGATCCGCATCGAAGTCACCCCGCCGGGCAAGGCTGCCGACAAGGTCACCCAGGAGGTCCATTTCATCGCCAAGGCGGAAAAGACCGCGCTGCTGACCGAGCTGCTGGCCAAGCACAGGGGCGAGCGGGCGCTGGTCTTTGGCCGCACCAAACACGGGTCCGAAAAGCTGATGAAGACGCTGGTCAAGGCCGGTTTCGATGCGGCCTCCATCCATGGCAACAAGAGCCAGGGGCAGCGTGACCGCGCCATCGAAGGGTTCAAGGAGGGCAAGATCACCGTGCTGGTGGCCACCGATGTGGCCGCGCGCGGGCTGGATATTCCCGATGTGAAACACGTCTACAATTATGAGCTGCCCAATGTGCCCGACAATTACGTGCACAGGATCGGCCGGACCGCGCGGGCGGGCAAGGATGGCGCCGCCATCGCCTTTTGCGCGCCGGACGAGATGGGCGAGCTGAAGGCGATCCAGAAGACCATGGGCATTTCGATTCCCGTGGCTTCGGGCCGGATCTGGGAAGCCTCCGAAATTCCGGACAAGCCCAAACAGGCTGGCGGACGTCGCCGCGGCGGCGGCGGTGGCCGTCCCGGTGGCGGTGGCCCGCGCGGCGGCGGTGGTGGCGGCGGTGCTGCCAAACCCGGCGGCGCAGGCCGCAACCGGCGCCGTGGTGGCGGCGGTGGCAAGCCCAGGGGACAGCACGCGGCCTGAGAAGGCCAGTGACCCCGGGGGCCGGATGCGTGGCATCTCGCAGCTGGTAAGAGCAGGGCAGTGGAAGGGTGAACCTTCCGCTGCCTTTTGTTGTGGCGGGGGCGTCGGAATTGGCTGTTCCGAACGAAAGGCCTGCGCAATCCTGCGCGCCGTCCTGATTTGTTAAAGGACCGGGGGCCTTGTCGAATGCCACGCAAAAGCGAGGCGAAACAACGGCATTTCTGATCCGGACCGGACCTTCGGCACGGTGTGGGTGAAGTTCCGCAAAGCGGACTTTGCTGCCATGTCCGACATTCGAAACAGGTCGCGCCCGAACCGAGGGGTGGGCGAGTAGCGCCCGCCCCGTGGGGGCGGTTCGGGCGCTGCCAAAGCTTTGCTTTGGCAATAGGTCTTCACTTAGAGAGCACAGAAAGGGCTCACCCCCGACCGCCGCTGCGCCAGCCGTGGACATCCGCTTTGCACGCCGCTCCTGTGAGCCAGCGCATTTCCGGTTTTCGTTGAAACGAAGCATCGCCAAAGTCCAGAGAACGCCGGAGGCGTGGCGGGTGTTGGCGAGACAACGGCAACGGTTTGATCACGCATTGACTTCCCGGTTCCGTTGACCGTTGTTGTGGCCATGGAACGCAAGGATCATATGGACCTCTTCGGGGCGGTGGCGCTGATCGTCTTTGCCCTTCACCTGGGCTTCAACCAGGTGGTGGTCAAGGTCACCGCAGGCGGGTTCAACCCGGTGTTTTCGGCCGGTCTGCGCTCGGCGGGTGCGGTCGTGGTGCTGCTGATCTGGATGAAACTGCGCGGCGTGTCGCTGCATGTCCCGCGCCGGGCGTGGTTTGGCGGTATCCTGTCGGGCCTGTTCTTTGCCTTTGAATTCATGTGCCTTTTCATCGCGCTGGATATGTCCACCGTCAGCCGCGTCTCGGTGATCCTCTATACGATGCCGGTCTGGCTGGCGATCCTGGCGCATTTCCTGTTTCCGGGCGAGGGGCTGACCCGGTTCAAGGTGCTGGGCCTGATCATGGCCGTGGCGGGCGTGGCGATTGCGCTGCTGGACAGGGATGCGGCCGGGGCCAGCTGGACCAGCGATCTGCTGGCACTGGCGGCAGCGCTCTGCTGGGCGGGGATCGTGCTCTGCGTGCGGATCACGCCGCTGTCAGAGGTGCCGCCCGCGCAGCAGCTCATGTTCCAGGTGGCGATATCCGGCCCGATCCTGCTGCTGATCGCGCCGTTGTTCGGGCCGCTGATCCGCCAGGTCGAGCCGGTCCATATTGCCGGTATCCTGTTCCAGATCATCGCCGTGGCCAGCTTCGGTTTCCTCGCGTGGTTCTGGCTGATGTCGATTTACCCGGCATCCTCGGTGGCCTCCTTCAGCTTTCTGTCGCCGGTGTTTTCGGTGATCCTGGGCTGGCTGCTGCTGTCGGAAGAGGTGACCGCATCGGTCTGGGGGGCGCTGGCGCTGGTCGCCGCTGGCATCTATCTGATCAACCGCAGGCCGCGGGTGAAAAAGGCCGTCCCGCCCGCCGTGTAACCGGGCGGCTCAGGTCCCGCAGAAGGTCGCGGGCACGATTTCGTCCTGCGAGGGGGGGCGGGCAAGTTCGGTGTCGGTTTCCTCGAACGGCGTGCAGAGCGCCTTCATCAACCGCTCAAAGGGCACCATGTCGCCCGCAACGGCAGCTTCGATCATCTGCTCGATCCGGTGATTGCGCGGGATCACGGCCGGATTTGTGGCCTGCATCAGCGCAAGAGGTGCCGGTTCCGATGCGATGCGGTCGCGCCAGCGGGTTGCCCAGGCGTCAAAGGCCGCGCGGTCGGTGAACTGATCGCGGGCGGTCTCCTTGCCAAGGGCGCGGAAGCTGTTGGTGAAATCCGCGCCGTCCTTCTGCATCAGCGCCAGCAGATCCTCGATCAATGCGGTGTCATCCGCCACCGGGGAGGCAATGCCGAGCTTGGCGGCGAAACGGCTGCGCCAGGCCTCTTCGATCTGCCCGGGCATCGCGTGGATCACTTCGGTCGCTTCCTCGACAGCGGCGTCCTTGTCGTCCATCTGCTGGATCAGGGCCGTCGCCAGCTGCGCCACGTTCCAGACCGCGATATTGGGCTGATTGCCATAGGCATAGCGGCCCTGCTGGTCGATGGAGCTGAACACCCGGCCCGCGTGAAAGGCATCCATGAAGGCGCAGGGGCCATAATCGATGGTTTCGCCGGAAATCGCCGCATTGTCGGTGTTCATCACCCCGTGGATGAAACCCACGGACATCCATTGTGCAATCAGGCCGGCCTGGGCGGCACAGACCCCGCGCAGCAGGTCCATCGGGCCCTTGGCATCCGGGTAATGGCGCCGGATCGCATAGTCGGTCAGGGTCCTGAGGTTCTCGACCTCGCCCCGGTGGGCAAAGACCTGAAAGGTGCCGACCCGCAGGTGGCTGCGGGCCACGCGGGTCAGCACGGCACCGGGCAGGGCGCCCTGTTCGCGCCAGATGTCCTCGCCCGTGGCGACAGCAGCCAGCGCGCGGGTGGTGGGGATGCCAAGCGCATGCATCGCCTCGCTGACCAGGTATTCGCGCAGCACAGGACCAAGCCAGGCACGGCCGTCGCCCATGCGCGAATAGGGGGTGGGGCCGGAGCCCTTGAGCTGGATATCGCGGCGGATGCCGTCACGGCCCAGCACCTCGCCCAGAAGGATCGCGCGGCCATCGCCCAGCTGCGGGTTGTAGGTGCCGAACTGGTGGCCCGCATAAAGCTGTGCAAGCGGTGCGGCGCCTTCCGGCAGCTGATTGCCGCTGAACACCGCCGCGCGGTCCTCGGGCGGCACGCCATCAAGACCCGTCAAATATGACATGTCGTCATTGAAGGCGAGCAGCCGGGGGGCCTTGACCGGTGTCGGGTTCAAGCGGCTGTAAAAGGCCTGCGGCAGGGCGGCATAGCTGTTGTCAAAGGTAAGCGGTTTCATAGCTTTCTCGACATGAACACATAATTGTCACGCGGGGCGAATCCAGCGCGGCGATAGAGTTTCTTGGCCGCCTCGTTGGTCTGGTCCACCTCCAGGTGGATGGCGCGCAGCCCGCCGCCCGCCAGCGCCCGGGGCAGGGCGATCAGCGCTTCGGAGGCAATGCCGCGGCCGCGCACGCCGGGGCGGATGTAAAGCTCGTCTATGATCGCATCCAGCCCGCCGAATTCCACCGACCAGCCAAAGGTGATCACGATATAGCCGATGGGCGCACGCGGCGGGCCGATCAGATAGGCCGCACCATAGGGGATGCCCTCCAGCAGCGGGGCCACACCGGCGCGGCGCGCCTCCTCCGTCAGTTCGATGCCTTCCTCGGCGTGAAAGGCCGCGACCAGCGCCAGCAGCTTGTCCAGATGCTCCGGCTTGCCGAGGGTGAGCGAGGCGCTCATAGCCGTGCCAGACGCTCTGTCAGCAGGGCAAAGAAGCCGTCGGCGTCGATCCCGCCCATGAACATCGCATTGGGCGCGCGGTCGGTGACGCGCCACCAGTCAGCCACGGTCATGCCCATGGTCAGTTCCGATGTCACCTCGATCTCCACGTTGATGTGGCGGCCGGTGAAAAGCTCCGGTTTGATCAGATAGGCGGTGACGCAAGGATCATGCAGCGGCGCACCTTCGGAGCCGTATTTCTCCTTGTCGAAACGCTCGAAGAAATCGGTCATCTGCGCCACCGCAATGCCTGCGGGGGTGTTCAGCGCGCGAAAGGCATCGTTGCGCGGTTTGGTCACCAGCGCCTTATGGGTCACATCCAGCGGCATGACCACCAGCGGCACCCCTGATCTGAAAACGATATCAGCGGCTTGCGGGTCGACATAGATGTTGAATTCCGCCGTGGGCGTGATGTTGCCCCCCTCGAAATAGCCGCCACCCATCAGGACGATCTCCTGCACCTTTGCCACGATGTCCGGGGCCTTTTCGAAGGCCGTGGCGATATTGGTCAGCGGCCCCAGCGGGCAGAGGGTGACGCTGCCGGCAGGTTCGGCGCGCAGGGTGTCGATGATGAAATCCACCGCATGGCCGTCCTGCAGCGGCATCTCGGGATCGGGCAGGTCGGGACCGTCGAGGCCGGTCTTGCCGTGCACATGTTCTGCGGTGACCAGATCGCGGCCCAGCGGGCGGTCACAGCCCGCAAAGACCCGGACCTGCGGCTTGCCCGCCAGTTCGCAGACGATGCGCGCGTTTTTCGATGTCAGGTCCAGCGGCACATTGCCCGCGACGCAGGTGATGCCCAGCACCTCGATATCCTCCGGGCTGGCCAGCGCCAGCAGGATGGCGACGGCATCGTCCTGGCCGGGGTCCGTGTCGATGATGATCTTGCGAGGGGGCATGGGAAAATCCTTTTGGCTGAAATAGGGTGTTTGGTGGCGGAACGAAAGGGGGCGGGGTCAGGTTGCGGTTTCGCGCTCGCGGGCCTTCACCGCGTCCCAGAGCGCATCCATCTCCTCCAGCGTGCTGTCTTCGGGCCGCTTGCCCCGTGCGGCAAGCTGCGCCTCGACGCCGGCGAAACGGCGGGTGAACTTGGCATTGGCAGCGCGCAATGCCGCCTCGGGGTCCAGCCCCAGATGGCGGCCCAGGTTGGCCATGACAAACATCAGGTCGCCGAATTCCTCTTCGGTTTCCGCCTGGCTCAGCGTGTCGCGGGCTTCGACCAGTTCGGCGGCTTCTTCGGCGATCTTGGCAATCACCTCGGCAGTGTCGGGCCAATCGAATCCCACCCGCGCGGCGCGTTTCTGCAGCTTGTAGGCGCGCAGCAGGGCGGGCAGGCCGACCGCCACACCGTCAAGCGCGCCTTTCTGCGCCTTTCCGGCACGTTCCCGCGCCTTGATCGCCTCCCAGTCGGCGGTTTGCTGCTCGGCCGATTTGTCGCGGGATTCATCGCCAAAGACATGCGGATGCCGGGCCACCATCTTGTCTGAGATGTTGCGCACCACGGATTGAAAGGTGAAATGCCCCGCCTCGCTGCCCATCTCGGTGTGATAGACGGTCTGCAGCAGCAGATCGCCCAATTCGCCTTCCAGTTCGGCCCAGTCGCTGCGCGCGATGGCATCTGCAACCTCATAGGCTTCCTCGATCGTATAGGGGGCGATGCTGGCAAAATCCTGTTCGATGTCCCAGGGGCAACCGGTTTGCGGGTCGCGCAGGCGGCGCATGATTTCGAGCAGCCGTTCGATGCCTGCCTCTGGGTCGTGGATAAGATCTTGTGCCATTGCAGCCGGGTCCTGTCTGGTGTCAGATGCGAAGGTGAGTTTTTAAGTACGAGGAGTCCAGCCCATGGTTGTTGTCAACCGCATCGCCGATTTCAGCGAGGATATGACCGCCTGGCGGCGGCATCTGCACACCATCCCGGAACTGGGGCTGGAGTGCCATGAGACGGCGGCCTTTGTCGCGGCGCGGCTGCGCGAATTCGGCGTGGACGAATTGCACGAAGGGGTGGCAAAGACCGGGATCGTGGCCATCATCAACGGGCAGGGCGTGGGCCCCACCATCGGGTTGCGCGCCGATATGGACGCGCTGCCGATTCTCGAAGAAACCGGGCTGGACTATGCCAGCACCCATGCGGGCAAGATGCATGCCTGCGGCCATGACGGCCATACCGCGATGCTGCTGGGGGCCGCGAAGTACCTGGCCGAGACGCGCAATTTCGCGGGCCGTGTGGCACTGCTGTTCCAGCCCGCGGAAGAGGCCGGCGGCGGCGGCGAGGTCATGGTGAACGAAGGTGTCATGGACCGCTTCGACATCGCCCAGGTCTATGCGCTGCACAATGCGCCGGGGCTGGATTTCGGGCGGTTCCACACCACCGCCGGGCCGATCATGGCGGCGGCGGATACCTTTACCATCCGGCTGACCGGGCAGGGCGGCCATGGCGCGCGGCCCCATGAATGCATCGACCCGGTGGTGGCCGCCTGTGCGCTGGTGCAATCGCTGCAGACCATCGTCAGCCGCAACACCAACCCGCAGTCGCAACTGGTGATCTCCACCACCCAGATCCACACCGGCACCACCGACAATGTGATCCCCGAAGAGATCTATATCAACGGCACCGTGCGCACCTTTGACAAGGAGGTGCAGGCCATGGTCATACGCCGGATGCAGGCCATCGTGGACGGCCATGCCGCCAGCTTTGACCTGCGGGCGGAGCTGGATTTTGAATTCGGCTATCCGCCCACGGTCAATGACCCCGCAAGCACCGGATTCGCCGCCGCGGTCGCGGAAGAAGTGGCCGGCAATGCCGGGGTGGAAACCCATTTCGCGCCCGTGATGGGGGCGGAGGATTTTTCCTATATGCTGGAGGCGCGGCCGGGGGCCTATCTGCTGCTGGGCCAGGGTGAGGGCGCAGGCGTGCATCACCCGAAATACAATTTCAACGATGAGATCGCGCCCATCGGCGCATCCTTCTTTGCCCGGCTGGTCGAGCGGGCGCAACCCATGGCAGGGAGCTGACAAATGGCGCTGGAAGACGCGAAAACCCAGGTCGATCAGGCCTTTACCCGCGACGATCTGAAGGGGCCGAGTTTCGAGAACGCCTTTGGCGGGGCCACGTCCTTTCTGCGGCGGCGCTATACCAAGGATCTCAGCGGCGTGGACATCGCCGTGACCGGCGTGCCCTTTGACCAGGCGGTGACCAACCGCACCGGCACCCGCCTTGGCCCCCGCGCCATCCGCGAGGCCAGCGCGCTGCAACCCTATGATCCGCCCTATGGCTGGGATTTCGACGTGCTGAGCGAATTTGCCATCGCGGATTATGGCGATCTGGCCTTTGACTATGGCCATGTCTCGCAGTTTCCCGCCGCCCTCACGGCGCATATCAAGGGGATTCTGGATGCCGGTGCCGCAACTGTGGTGCTGGGCGGCGATCACTACATCAGCTTTCCGATCCTCAAGGCCTATGCAGAGAAATACGGCCCGATCAGCCTGTTGCAGTTCGATGCCCATTCCGACACCTGGCCGGATGACGACATGGAGCGGATCGATCATGGCACGATGTTCTACAAGGCGGTGAAATCGGGGATCGTGGACCCGGCGACAAGCGTTCAGGTGGGCATCCGCACCACCAACCCCGATACATTGGGGGTGACCACCATCGACGCCCGCGACGTGCATCAAAACGGGCCTGCCGCCGCCGTGGCGAAGATCAAGGAAGTGCTGGGAGACCGGCCCTGTTACCTGACCTTCGACATCGACGCGCTGGACCCGGCCTTTGCCCCCGGCACCGGCACGCCGGTCTGGGGCGGGCTGACATCGGCGCAATGCGCGATCATGCTGCGCGATCTGGCGGGGATCAACATCATGGGCGGCGACATCGTCGAGGTCTCTCCGCCCTTTGACACCACCGGGGCCACGGCGATTGCCGGGGCGCATGTGGCGACGGAGATCCTTTGTCTGCTGGGGCACCGGATGCGGACGGCATGAGCGGCAAGAACCAACCCATCAGCGGCAACGACCTGGCGCGGTTTTCGGGGCCGAATACCTTCATGCGGCTGCCATCGGTGAACGATCTGGCCGGGCTGGATGTGGCGGTGCTGGGCGTGCCGATGGATATCGGCACCTCCTGGCGCTCCGGCACGCGCTTTGGCCCCAAGCAGGTCCGCAGCGAAAGCGCGATGCTGCGGCCCTATAACCTGGCCACCGGGGCGGCCCCCTATGACAGTTTGCAGGTGGCCGACATTGGCGATCTGGCGATCAACACCTTTTCGCTGAGCGACAGTTTGCGCATTATTGCAGAGAGTTACGACGCGATCCTCAACTACGATGCCATTCCGCTGGCGATCGGCGGCGATCATTCCATCACCCTTCCGATCCTGCGCGCCATGGCGCGGCGGCACGGGCCGGTGGCGCTGATCCATGTGGATGCCCATGCGGATGTGAACGACGAGATGTTCGGCGAGCGGGAGACCCATGGCACCGTGTTCCGCCGGGCACATGAAGAAGGTCTGATAAACCCTTCGAAAGTCTATCAGATCGGTTTGCGCGGGACGGGATACGGGGCGGATGATTTTACCGAGGCGGCGGGCTGGGGCTTTCAGCAGTTCCCGGCGCATGAGCTCTGGGGGCGCAGCCTGTCGGCGCTGAGCGGCGAGATCCGCCGCGACATCGGCGAACTGCCGACCTATGTGACCTATGACATCGACAGTCTTGATCCGGCCTTTGCCCCCGGCACCGGCACGCCGGAGATCGGCGGGTTGACCACCATGCAGGCGCTGGAGCTGATCCGGGGGCTGCGCGGGCTGAACATTGTCGGGGCCGACCTGGTTGAAGTGTCGCCGCCCTACGATACATCGGGCAATACGGCGCTGACCGGGGCGAACCTGCTTTTCGAGCTGTTGTGCGTCCTGCCGGGGGTGGCCTACCGCTGAGAGGGCGGAAGAGTGTATTTTTGGAACAATGAGAGAGCGGGGTGCGCATGTATTTCATCTTGATTTTGATCATCCTGCTCGGCGGGCTTCTGGGCTATGTCCGGCTGGCGCCGCATAACGTGATGCGGTGGCATCATGCGGCGGCCGGCGCGCCACTGGGCGAGACGCAACTGGAGGGCGGCTTTATCTGGCGCGAGGATGTGGGGGCGGCGGGGCCTGCCAGGCTGGCGCAGCTGGACCGGATCATCCGCGACACCCAGGGGACGCAGGTTCTGGCCGGGTCTGTCGCGGACGGGCAGGTCACCTATGTCAGCCGCACCCGCTGGATCGGCTTTCCCGATTACACCACGGTGACCCTGGATGACGGGATTCTCGAAGTCTTTGGCAGGCTGCGCTTCGGCCGCTCAGATTTCGGGGTAAACGCCAAGCGGATTAAAGGCTGGCTGGCCCAGCTCTGAGGACAGGCAGCCCTTTTGCACCTCGCGCCACATCGGCACGTTCAGTGACATCTGGCATTGCGCCATGAACATGCGCCCATCCACCTGCAGGCAGATGGTTTCGCCCAGTTCCACGCGGTTGTGGTTGCGGTCGGTGCAATAGCAATCAACCGTCTTGCCGCTGGGCGAGGTGACATCACCCCAGGTGACGGTAGGCAGGGCGATGAGCCCGAGGAGAAGCGTGGCGCGAAACATGGGGCCATTATAGCACGCGGCGGCCCTTGACCAAAGCCTTTCCATCGGCGACATCCCTGACGATGATACCCATGGACCGTCTTTTGCAGATCACCCAGCGCTTCCAGTACCTGGAAGCCGCCATGTCTGCCGGGTCCGACGGGGCCGATTTTGCCGCATTGGCCAAGGAATATGCCGATCTGAAGCCGGTGGTGAAACAGATCGACCATTACCGCCAGTTGCTCAAGGACATCGAGGCGGCCAGGGCGATGCTGGCCGATCCGGAGATGGCCGAGCTTGCCCGTGAGGAATTGCCGACGCTGAAAGAGGCGCTGCCGAAGGCGGAGGCGGCGCTGCAACTGGCGCTTTTGCCCCGCGATGCGGCGGATGCCAAGCCCGCGATGCTGGAAATCCGGCCCGGCACCGGGGGCGATGAGGCGGCCCTGTTCGCGGCGGATCTGCTGCGGATGTACCAACGCTATGCCGAGGCGCGCGGCTGGGGGTTCGACCTGATCGAAAGCCAGATGACGGAGCTGGGCGGGGTCAAGGAAGTGGTGGCCCATGTCACCGGCCAGAATGTCTTTGCCCGGCTCAAGTTCGAAAGCGGCGTGCACCGGGTGCAGCGGGTGCCCAGCACCGAGAGCGGCGGGCGCATCCACACCTCTGCCGCCACTGTCGCGGTGCTGCCGGAGGCCGAGGACGTGGATATCGAGATCAATGCCAATGACCTGCGCATCGACACGATGCGGTCCTCGGGCGCCGGGGGGCAGCACGTCAATACAACCGATTCCGCCGTGCGGATCACCCATATCCCGACGGGCATCGTGGTGACCTCTTCCGAGAAATCGCAGCACCGCAACCGGGACAAGGCGATGCAGGTGCTCAAGGCGCGGCTTTACGACATGGAACGCTCGCGGGTGGACAGTGAACGTTCAGCCGACCGGGCGGCACAGGTTGGCTCCGGTGACCGGTCGGAGCGGATCAGGACCTATAATTTTCCGCAAGGGCGGATGACCGACCACCGGATCAACCTGACGCTCTACCGGCTGGATGCGGTGATGCAGGGCGATCTGGACGAGATCGTGGATGCGCTGACGGCGGATGCCCAGGCGCAGCAGCTTGCGGCGATGAACGCATGACCACCGCGGGCGCCCTGATGGCGGCGGCTGCGGCGCGGCTGAGGGCGGCGGGCGTGCCGGACCCGGCCCGCGATGCGCGGCTGTTGCTGGCCCATGCCGCATCGGTGGATGCCGGGCGGGTGACGCTGATTGCCCCGGAAGAGGTGGCGCCCGAAATCGCGGAGCGGTTCGAGCGGCTGGTGTCGCTCAGGGCGGTGCGGGTGCCGGTCAGCCAGCTGGTGGGCGCAAGGGCCTTTTATGGCCGCGATTTCAAGGTCAGCCGCGATGTGCTGGACCCGCGGCCGGAAACCGAGACGCTGATCGAACTGGCGCTTGGTGCGCCTTTCGCGCGGGTGCTGGACCTTGGCATCGGGTCGGGTTGCATCCTCGTGACCCTGCTGGCGGAGCGGAAAGAGGCGACGGGGCTGGGGATCGACCTGTCGGAGGGGGCCTGCCTGCAGGCCAGCGCCAATGCCATGGTGCACGGGGTGGCGGCGCGGGCGGATATCCGGCAATCGGACTGGTTCGATGCGGTTGAGGGGCGCTTTGACCTGATCGTGTCCAATCCTCCTTACCTTGCTGCCGATGAAATGGCCGACGTGGCGCCGGAGCTGCGCGATCACGAGCCGCGCATCGCGCTGACCGACGGGGCGGACGGGCTGTCGGCCTATCGGACCATTGCGGCGGAGGCGCAGGGCTATCTGACCGCAACCGGCCGGGTGCTGGTGGAAATCGGCTGGCAGCAGGGCGATGCGGTGCAGGAGATTTTCCGGCGCGCCGGCTGGGGTGACGTGCATCTGGCCCATGATCTGGGCGGGCGCGCACGGGTGGTAAGGGCCGCAAACCCGGCCTGAGTGGCGGAAACGGGCCACTTTATTTAATTTTCGCCACTTTGCCCTTGCCCTGTCGCCCCTCCCATGTTTTATCGAAGGTGTTGCAGCGGTGGATGCCTTTGGCGGTCCCGCGCGGCGGTAAGCCCAACAATCTTTCGCAATCGGGTGCAATTTGGCGATGATCGCTGCACCGGTTCTTTTGACAACTCACCAAAGACTGACATCATTTCATGAAATCCAGCAGATCACGGTCCCGGTCCAAGAATAACCGCAACCGGCAGCCGCAAAGCGGCGGTAATGTCGTCAACCGCGTCTTTGACAGCAGCGGTCCCGAAGGCAAGGTGCGCGGCACGCCCCAGCAGGTGATTGAGAAATACAATCAGCTTGCCCGCGACGCGCAGCTGAGCAACGACCGCGTTGCGGCAGAAAACTTTCAGCAGCATGCGGAGCATTACCTGCGCCTGCTGTCCGAAGCGCAGCGCGAGATTGACCAGCGCCGCGAGGAGCAGGAGCGCCAGAACCGCGAGCGTCAGGCCGAACGCGACCGCGAGCGGTCGGAGCGTCAGGAACGCGACGGCAGTCAGAATCAGCAGAACAACAATCAGAACAACAGCCTTCCGGGCGATCAGCCCCAGCCGGGTGGTGATCAGCAGCCGGTGGTCGAAGAGGCCAAGCAGCCTGCGCCTGAAAAGCCCAAGCGCAGCAGGAAGCCGGCGGCACAGAGCGATCCTGCGTCACTGCCCGATTTCGTGACCGGTGGCAGCGATGACGATGATCAGGACAGCAGCGGTCTGGTGGAAACGCCGGAAAGCAAGCCCAAGCCCAAGCGCACCTATCGTCGCAAGCCCAAGGCGGAGAGCGACAGCAGCGATCCGAGCCAGGCTGCGGAATAAAGCGTCTGACGAAAGTCCTGACGTATCAGGCATCACGTGACGCATTGAAATCTCTGATTTCAGGCAGTGTTACGTGAGTCTGGTTTTTTGCATGACGCTTTACAGCGTTTCGGGATTAACTTGAAACATCCAACATCACTTTTCGCGTTCGACCGCAGGGAGAGGCAGCGAACAAGTGATTCAGGTATATCCCGAAGCGCTATAGGCGCTTTGCCGGGCCTTTTCCTTGGCCCGATCTCGGCATCTGCATGTTCAGGAAATCAGGGTTGCAGGCTCCGGGCCAGTTCCGGCCATTTCCCGATAAAGGCGTCGCGGGCGCGGATGCCCGGTGACAGCTTCTGATGCCTGTCGTCCTGTGTCAGCCTGACAAAGATCAGCCTGCGTTTGCCCATCTCTGCCCAGCCGACATACCATCCCCAGCCGCGCGCATAGTCGAAACTGCGGTCTGCCCGGCGCGGGTAGGCACCGCCGGTCTTGCCGTGCAGGGTCCAGCCTTCGACGGTGCGTTGTTCGACGATGGCGCGGGTCTGTGCCATGGCCCGGGGGGTGACGGGCAGGGTATCGCGCAACAAGGCGCGCAGGAAGCCCGCCTGCTCAAGCGGCGACACTTTCAGCGAGGATGCGATCCAGGCGCGTTCCAGGCCGTTGTCAAAGCCTGCATCACCGGAAAAATCGGCATTGCCGTAGTCAAATGCCACCGCATAACCGGTCAGCCGGTGCTGGCCCAGGGCGGCTGTGATCCGCTGCGAGTACCAGACCACCGAATAGGTCAGCCAATCGGTCGGATCGGTGTCGCGGGTCCAGTTGGCGCCACCCCAGTCCGCTTCGCCGGGGCGGTAGGAAAGCAGGGGCGCATGGGCATCTTCCAGGATGCCTGCATCATACCCCATCACCGCCAGCGGGATCTTGAAGGTCGAGGCCGGGGTGACCCGCGTGCCGCAGTCGCCCTGCTCAATAAGGATCGCGGCGCTTTGTGCATCCATCACCAGGGTACAGAGGGTTTCCGCCCCGGTGGCAGAGGCCATGCCGATGCCGGTGGCGAGCACCAGTGCTGCGGGCAGGAGGGGGCGGGGGATGCGGGGCATGATTACTCCGGTTGCAGGGAGGCGGTGCCGTCAGCGTTAATATAGGTGACCCGCCCGAGGCGGCGCAGTTCCGCGCTGCGTTCCTTCCAGTCATAGCGGCGGTCCTGCAGCACCGGCGACCAGAACAATGTGCCGCCCTGACGCCAGGGGTCGATGATGACGCCCGCCTGCATCGGGGCACCTTTGGCGGTGATCACGGCGCTGGAATGTTCGATCAGGATCGGGTTTCCGGCATTGGCGATGGCGCGCTGGATCTCAAGCGTTTCGAAGCCGGCCTGGTTGAGCAGATGCTCCATGTCCGTGGCCCAGTGATAGCAGAGCCCGCGCGGCTTTTTCCCGGCGTTGACCTTGGCGTTATGCACGAGCGGCGCATCGGTGATCTGGTACTGCTGCGCCAGTTGAAAGGTATAGCGGTAGCTCAGATCGGCGGCCCGTGCGGCCTCTGCCGGGTCGACGCCGGGGGACATCGCCTGCAAGGCCCGGGTCAGCGCCGCCACATCCGCCCGCGACCCCTGTGAGGGGCCGGTGGGGGCGCAGGCGGCAAGTGCGCAGAGCAGCGCCAGTGCGGCAAGCCAGCGGATCATCGTTTTGCCACTTCGCGGGCGAGGGCGCAGAAGCCTTCAAGCGGGACCTGTTCGGCGCGTTCGGTCGGGGCGATGCCTGCGGCCTTCAGCAGATCCTCGATATCGGGGGAGATGCCCTTGAGCGCCGAGCGCAGCATCTTGCGGCGCTGGTTGAAGGCCATGGCGACCACGCGGTTCAGCACTGCCGCATCAGCCGGAAAACGCGGTTCCGGCAGGGCGGTCAGATGGACCACGGCAGAGGAAACCTTGGGCGGCGGGGTAAAGGCACCGGGCGGCAGATGCATGACGATCCGCGCCTCTGCCCGCCATTGCGCCAGCAGGGCGAGGCGGCCATAGGCCTTGCTGCCCGGCAGCGCCACGATGCGTTCGGCCACTTCGCGCTGGAACATCAGGGTCAGGCTTTCCCAGAAGGGCGGCCAGTCGCGCGGGGTCAGCCAGCGTATCAGCAGCTCGGTGCCGACATTATAGGGCAGGTTGGCCGCCACCCGGATCGGCGGCGTCAGATGGGCCAGCGGGTCGATGTCCAGCGCGTCGCCTTCGAGCACCGTCAGCCTGCCGGGATAGGCGGCGGCGATCTCCTCCAATGCGGGGCGGCAGCGGCTGTCTTTTTCGATGGCCAGCACATGGCGTGCCCCTTCCGACAGCAGTCCACGGGTCAGCCCGCCGGGGCCGGGCCCGATTTCGAGCACGTCGCATGCCGCGACATTGCCCGCCTGACGGGCGATCTTGGCGGTCAGGTTCAGATCCAGCAGGAAGTTCTGCCCCAGCGACTTGCGCGCCGAGAGGCCATGGGTCTGGATCACCTCGCGCAGGGGCGGCAGGGAATCGATGGCGCTCATGCGGGGAGACCTGCGCCCGGACGCGGGGCCGGGATAGGTGTATTTCGGGAACAATGAAGCATCATGCGGTGCCCCTGGCCATGCGGTGGGCGAGCCGGATCGCCTCGATCATGCTGGTGGGGTTGGCCAGCCCCTTGCCCGCGATGTCGAAGGCGGTGCCGTGATCGGGCGAGGTGCGCACGAAGGGCAGGCCCAGGGTCACGTTCACGCCCCTGTCGAAATCCAGCGTCTTGATCGGGATCAGCGCCTGATCGTGGTACATCGCCACCGCCGCGTCATAACGCGTGCGGGCGGCGGCGTGGAACATGGTGTCGGCGGGCAGGGGGCCGGTGAGGTCAAACCCGGCGCTGCGCATCCCGGCGATCAGCGGTGCGATCCAGTCCAGCTCCTCGCGGCCCATGGCGCCGCCTTCGCCCGCATGGGGGTTCAGCCCGGCGATGGCAAGGCGGGGGGCGGCGATGCCGAAGAGGTCGCGCAGGCCCGCATGGGTGATCTCGATGGTGCGGCGCAGGCTGTCGGGGGTCAGGGCCAGCGGCACCTCGGACAGTGCGATGTGGATCGTTGCCGGGACCACGCGCAACTGATCCGAGGCCAGCATCATCACCACCTGAGAGACACCGGCAAGCGCGGCCAGGTATTCGGTATGGCCGGGATAGGCAAAACCGGCCCCGTCCTTCAGCGCCTTCTTGTGGATCGGGGCGGTACATAGGGCGCAGGCCCTGCCGTCGCGCACCATCCCGACCCCGAGCGCAATCATGTCGATCACGCCCTGCGCATGTTCGGGGCGCGCGGCGCCGGGTGTCATGGCGGGGCCAAAGTCATGCGCCAGCACCGGCAGCGCATCTGAAGAGACCCCGGCCGCCTCTGCCGCATCGGTGACGATGCGATGCGGGACATCGGCGGGCAGGTGGCGCGGATCGCCGAGCCAGAGCATCGGGATTTCACCGGCAAGGGCCATCCATGCGCGGGCGGCCACTTCGGGTCCGATGCCTGCGGGTTCACCACAGGAGATCACCACAGGCCTGTCCAGCAGCGCGCCGTCCCGGGGGGCTTCGGTCATTTCATGATGATGCGGGCATCGGCGCGCAATTGTTCCGTCAGCTGGTCCGCATAGCCTTGCAGTTTGCGCTGGCGCAGGCTCGACACCACGGCCTCTCGGCTGACCTCGGCATTGGCCTCGGCGGTGCGTTTGCACAGCATCAGGAACACCAGCGTCTGCCCGCCCGCCCGCGTCAGCGCGGTCGAGCTTTCACCCGGATCGAGCTTGGCCAGTTCGATCGCGATGTCCTGCGGGATTTCCGCCGGTTTCTTGGCGCCACGGTCCAGCACGCTTTCGGGCTGGCCCTGGGCCACGGCATAAAGATCGTTGCAGGTGTCGACCTCGCTGCGCACGCGGGCGGCCTCGTTCAGGGCCGCTTCGCTGCGACCGCCGGGGATGTAATAGGCGGCATATTCGATTTCGGAATAGGATTTGGCGGGCGCGCCGGTTTCCTCGATCCCGCGCAGCTGGAACAGCGCCACGGCATTGGGAATAGGCAGCGGCGATGTCACCTCACCGGGGGCGAGCGCCAGCAGGATGGGGGCCAGCGAGGGCGGGAGTTTTTCCAGCGGGGTCCAGGGCATCCGGCCGCCCCGGCCACGGGAGGCGGTTGCGGAATACTGCTGGGCATAGCGGGAGAATTCGGCCTCCGACTTGCTTTGGGCAATCCGGTCCGCCAGCGCGTTGACACGTGCGGCCTGCTGCGGCGGGGCGGGGATGATGATTTCCGACAGGAGCACGCGGATGCCGCTGCCCGCGCCGCTGCGGCCAAGTTCGCGGTCGATCTCGGCGTCGGAGATGTTCACCTGTGCGCCATAGCGGGCGCGGATCAGGTCGCGCCAGGTGAGCTGGGTGACGACGAAATCGCGGAAAGTCTGCTGCGACACGCCGGATTGTTCCAGCGCGGTGGTGAATTCTTCCACGCTGAGATTGGCGCGGGCGGCGAAATCGGACAGTCCGGACTGGACCGCCTCGTCGGACAGTTTCAGATCGAACCGGGCGGCGAATTCGTCGTGCAGACGGTCATTTATCAGCTCGTCGATGACATTCTCGCGGTCCGCGCCGGGGGCGTTCAGCAGTTGCATGAAGCGCTGCCGTTGCTGGACCTCGAATTCGGTGACGATCCTGTCATTCACGCGCGCCACGGGGGCATAGAGGTTCTGCGCCATGACGGCAGGCGGCACCAGCAGGCACAGCGCCAGTCCAAGGGCCACGGCCCACCTCGGGATGAACGCCCACCTTGAGATGAACGAAGGTGTCGGTCTGATCAGTTCCGGCATGAGCGCACGTATCTTTCTGTTCCGTTGGAGGCGGCAAAGCCCCTGAGCCCGATGTTAAAACCGATATTGGTTGAGGGCTCAACACTTGTTGAAGTGGAATAGCGCCGATTGACCGAAAGGTCGACCGATACGCATTCATTGTTGTAGGTCAGGCCGAGCCCCGCCGAGGCGGCGCGGTCGTCGGCCACGTCGAATCGCCAGTCGGCCGAGGCGGTCCATTGTCGGTTGATCCGGTAATCGCCATCAAGCGCGATCTCGGAGACTGCCTGGGTGCGGTCCTCGGCCGGGTCGGCATCGAGCCAGACATAGCTGCCGCCCAGGCGTCCGCGGGTAAAGTCCCAGTCGCCGCGCAGCTCGGCCTTGGCAAACTGGAAATTGTCGTCGAACAAGCCGCGCCCGGTGAGGGACAGGCCCTGTGCGGTCTTGATCTGGCCCGCCAGCAGGAAATCCGAAGAGGTGCCTGCCAGGCCAGATGTCGTGGTGAATTCAAGGTCGGATTTCTCGCGCAGGACCTGGCCGATGGTCAGATGCGCGTCCCATCCGGTGGGGTCAAAGCGCGACCAGTTGACGCCGATGGCCGCCACCGCATGTCTTTCGCGCCGGTCGGGCCGTGGAAACCGCGACAGCGACAGCAGGTTGCCTTCGTCGAATTCGACCCGGGTGCTTTCATCATTGGGGATGGCCAGACGGTTGCCGCCGGACCAGCCGATCTGTGCGATCGGTTCCAGCAGCTGGGACACGCCGCCCCTGCCGCGCCGGATCATCGGATAGCGCAGGGCAATGGCCGCCGCCGGCACGATGTCGGAGTGGTTCTGGGCAAAGCTGCTGTCCTGCACGATATCGAAGGCATTGAAGCTGGCGCCGATCTGCCCGTCCGCAACCAGCCCGTTGCCGAAGGTCATGCGCCGCAGCCATTTGACTTCGCCGTGCAGGCGGGCCACGTCGCGCCCGATGATATCGGCATCCGAGGTGCGCCGGTGGCTGTGTGCCTGAATGCGCATCCGCAACTCGCCGCCGATGCCCGAGGGGAACAGCCGCCGCTCGTAGTCGCCGTCCAGCACGATGGTGGGCAATTCGTCGTTCACCTCCGTATCGCGGAGGGATTCGAAATTGTAGATGCTGGCGCGCACATAGGCGTCGCGCCGCGCGCGGCTCACTGTAATCTGGCTGGAGAGGCGGTCCTTGGCGGAATAGCCGTAGTCTTTCAGATAGGCGGGGTCGCTGGTGGTTTCGATCCCGAATTCCAGCACATAGTCGCGCGCCAGGTCAAACCGGCCCACGCCAAAGAGATATCCCCGGGTTTCGCCGGGGCGCTGGTCGTCGCGGGTATAGGCGCCGTCGAACTGGATACGTCCGGACCGGAAGGCCTGGCGGTAGCGGAATTCGAGGGTCCGGGTGGCGCTGGACAGATAGGGGCTCAGGGTCAGGTCGCGGTGTTCCCCGAGCTTGATGAAATAGGGAAGCTTGAAGCCGGTGCCCAGTTGCGAGGTGGTCCGGATCGAGGGCTGAAGGAACCCGGTGGCCCGTGCCAGCGTCGGGTCGGGCAGGCGCAGGCGCGGCAGGTAGAAGATCGGGACGTTGCGGATGTGGAAGGATGCTTCGTCGAAATAGAGCTGCTGTTCGAGCTTGTCGTGGATCACCCGCTTTGCCCTGATCTGCCAAAGCGGTGCGCGCCCGTCCTCGCAGACTTTGCAGGAGGTCACGGCGGTCTTGTAAAGCTGGCTGTAGCGCCCGTCGACGCGGTTGATCTGGTTGGCGGCCAGTTGCAACTGCTGGTTCAGGATCAGCCGGGCACCCCGCAACAGGCCGTTCTGCAGATCCGGGTCCAGTTCCGCCGCATCCGCCAGGATCAGCGTATCCTCGCCTTCGGAGATGACGATGGGCCCCTCGATGGTGAGCGCGCCGGTGGCCTGGTTGTAGCTGATCGTACGGGCGCGCAGGCGGGTTTCGCCCTGAAAGGCCTCCACGTTGCCCTGGGCCACCAGCGTCCGGTCACGGGTCAGGAAGACCTGGTCGGCCACCAGTACCGCCGCGGGTGGCGTGCCCTGCTGTGCCCTGGCGATCAGCGGCATCACGGTGAGGGCCAGTATGAGCAGCCAGCGGCACACGCGTTTATCCATCCTCTGCATGCAGGAGCAGGCCAAGTGCCAGCAGGATCGCAACCGCAGGCGGCGCCCAGGCAGCGAGCAGAACGGGAATCTGCCCGTTTTCGCCAAGGATTTGTGCGAAGCTGCGAATGAAATACAAGGTGAACCCCAATAGCACAGATGCCAGTACAGCGACCCCTGTACCACCAAATCTGGTATGCCGCATGGTGAAGGCGCTCGCAACAAGAACCATCGCCATCAGGAAAAACGGCCGCGCGAACTCGGCCTGAAGCCAGACCCGGTGCTTGCGGGGGCTGAAGCCTGCCTGCTCCAGCTGGCGGATGAAGGCGGGCAGCTCATAGATCGAGACCGCGCCGGGCGCGCCGATGCTTTCGCGGATCCGCTCCACCGTCAGGGAGGAGGGAATGGTCAGCAACGCGTGGGTGGTGGCATTGCCTTCGGCATTGACCCCGGCCTCCAGCGGCCATGACTTGGCATCGCGCAAGCGCCATTCGCGGTCGACCAATGCGGCCGATCCGGCCTCGATCCGGCGCACCGGCCCGCGGTCATGCTCATAGGTGATGAAGGTCACGTCATAGAGCACCGAGGCATCGGCATTCGAGCGCCAGGCGCGGATCACGGTCTGCCCATCGACATTGCCCTGGCGCAGCCACAGCCCCTCGTCGCTGATCGACAGGGCAGAGGCCCCGTCGGCGCGGTAGCTTTCGGAGAGCTGCAGATAGCGGTTGTTGGTGGCCGCCACGATGGGGTTCAGCATGCCCACGGCCATCACACCGATGATCAGCGCAACCACCACCGGCGCGATCAGGGCGCGCAGGGCGGAGCGGCCCGCGGCCCGCGTCACCACCATCTCGGAGGAGCGGGCCAGCGAGATGAACAATGCCACGGTGGCAAGGATCATGATCAGCGGCAGGATCAGGTTGATGGTTTGCGGTGCGTTCAGCAGGGTCAGCCCCAGGATGCGCTGCCAACCCAGGTCATAGCTGCCGAACCGGCGCGCCTGCTCGACCGCATCGACCAGCATCACCAGCGCGAACAGAATCGCGGTGATGGTGACAAAGGTCACGGCAAAGCGCCGTGCGAAATAGAGATGCAGGATCATGCGGCGGCCCCCGGTCTGCGGCGCCGCAACAGGCCGGGCCGCGATGCCACCGAAAGCATCGCCACCACCAGGATCGCCCCGACAAGCACCGGCATGTACATCAGCGGCCAGTTGGCGGGATCGGTCAGCACCTCGTCCACCAGCGCGCCGCGAAACCCGTCGATTGCGATAAGCAGGCCAAAGGCGATGACCACCTCGCGCCAGACCCCGAAGCGCGAGAAGCCGCCCAGCAACAGGGTGGAAAAGCCGACCATCGCCGCCACCACGCAGAACAGCGGCTGGGCAAAGCGGGAATGGAACTCTTCCGCGATGGTGCCTAGGCTGTCGCCCGACTCCCTCGACAGTTGATCCCAGGAGGTCAGGAAAGCCGGTGTTGTCAGATTTGGCGTCGAGATCTGCCGCCCGGCAGACTTGCTGACAAGTGCCGAGATATCAAAGGAAAAGTCCCGGAACTTTGCCGTGGCCAGCCGTTTGGTTTCCTGGTTCAGGCGCTGTGCCAGCCCGTCCACCATGATCAGCGTCGTGCCCTCGCCATTGCGCACCAGATAGGCTTCGGCGGCGGTATAGATCACCCCTTCGAGCGCATTGCGCCGGTCGGACAGGAAAACATCGCGCAGCACGCCGTCGGTGTCGATCAGCCGGGTGTAGAAGGTGACGTTCTCGCCCGGATGCAGGAAGGTGCCTTCGGTCAGCAGCCGCGCGGTGACGTTCTGGGAAATCTCGTTTTCGCGCTGGCTGAGCTGGCCCTGCGCCATGGGCACCAGAAAATGGCTGAGCACGGACATCATGCCCGCAACGCAGAGGCCGTAGATGAACACCGGCCGCGCCAGCCGCCAGGGGCCGGAGCCGGTCGATTGCAGCACGGTCAGCTCGCTTTCGCTGCTCATCCGGTTGGTGACATAGGCCGCACCGGCAAAGGCGGCGATGGGCAGCACGGTCAGGATCAGCTTGGGCAGGCCAAGGGCGGTGAACTCCAGGAACACCAGCGCCGACTGGCCGTCCCCGATCAGCCGATCGAACAGCAAAACCGCCCGGTTGATCCAGAACAGCGCCACCAATACGAGCGCGAAAAAGCCGAACAGCAGCAGAAACTGCGACAGCATGTAGCGGTCAACTCTGGCCACTGCGATCCCCCCAAGGTGTCATCCGGCGCTCTGACGGCGATGTTGAATGCGACAATAATGTAAAAGAAGCGGGGGGAAAACTGGTATCTGGTCATGGGCGGGCAGGCGCGTTAGGTCTTTGTGGGAAACCAGAACAAGGGCTCTTTCATGACCGACCTCACCCCGATCCGCTTTTCCCCGACCGACATCGACAAAATCGCGGCCCATGAGGGCCGGATCGCCGTTTTCGTCAATCCGGAGGGGCGGCTGGACGCAGGCGCGCGCCGGGTCAACAAACTGATGCGCGGGGCGCTGGCGCGGCTGGTCGAGGGCGAGGCGTTTGCAAAGATGAAGCCGGGGCAATCTGTTGCAATGGCCTATCCCGCCGGTCTGGCGGCGGAAGCGGTGGATGTTGTTCACCTGCCGCGCCGGATCAGCGTGAAGGAGGCACGCCGCGCAGGCGCAAGCCTGGCCAAGGCGCGCGGCACCGCCGATCTGCTGGTGCTGGCGGCGGGCATGCGCCGGGTGTCCGAGATGGCCTTTGGCCTTGCGATGCGCGACTACGGTTTCGAAGACCACAAGAGCGCACCGAAGGAGCGCGAGGGCAGCGTGACCATCATGTGCAGCAAGCCCGACGCGGCACAGGCACAGGCAGAGCCGCTGATGGCGGTGGCCGAAGGCGCCTTCATGACCCGCGATCTGACCAATGCGCCCGCCAATGTGCTCACGACGACCGAATTCGCCGACCGTCTGGCGGCGATGGAGAAACTCGGCCTCAAGGTCGAGGTGCTGGAAGAGGCCGAACTTGAAGAACTGGGCATGCGTACCCTGCTCTGCGTGGGGCAGGGTTCCGACAGCCCCTCCAAGGTGGTGGTGATGCGCTGGGAAGGCGGGGCCGGGGATGCGGCACCGCTGGCGCTGGTCGGCAAGGGCGTGGTGTTTGACACCGGCGGGATCAGCCTGAAACCCGGTGCGGGCATGGAGGACATGACCATGGACATGGGCGGCGCGGCCGTTGTGGCCGGGGTGATGCGCAGCCTTGCGCTGCGCAAGGCCCGGGCCAATGTCGTGGGCCTGGTGGGGCTGGTGGAGAACATGCCGTCGGGCAATGCGACCCGCCCGGGCGATGTGATCACCTCGATGAAGGGGGATACGGTCGAGGTCATCAATACGGATGCCGAGGGGCGCTTGGTGCTTTGCGATGTGATGTGGTACGCACAGGACCGGTTCAAACCCGCCGCGATGATCGACCTGGCCACGCTGACCGGGGCCATCATCATCGGGCTGGGCCACGAGAACGCGGGCGTCTTTTCCAACAATGACGGGTTCTGCGCCGAGTTCCTCAAGGCGGCAGAGGCCGAGGGCGAAGGGGCCTGGCGGTTGCCGCTGGGCCAGGCCTATGACGACATGCTGAAAAGCCGGATTGCCGATATGAAGAACATCGGCGGACGGGCAGGCGGGTCGATCACCGCGGCCCAGTTCCTGCAGCGCTTTGTCAAGGAAGAGACACCCTGGATCCACCTCGATATTGCCGGGGTCGCGTCGGTCAAGTCGGAGACGGCGCTGGCCCCCACGGGGGCGACAGGCTGGGGCGTGGCGGCGCTGAACCGGCTGGTGGCCGACCGTTTCGAGACCGAGTGATCCGGCGATGGGGGCGGCCTATTTCTATCACCTGACGCGGCGGCCCCTGGTCGACACCCTGCGGATGCTGCTGGACCGGTCACTGGCCCAGGGTTGGCGCGTGGCGGTGCGCGGCACCGATGCGGCGGGGCTGGAGGCATTGGACCGCGCCCTGTGGCTGGGCCCCGACGAGGGGTTCCTGCCGCATGGCATGGCAGGCGGGCCGCATGATGCGGCGCAGCCGGTGCTGCTGACCACGGCCGCCGCTGCCGCGAACTCCCCCGCCTGCGTCATCTCTGTGCAGGGGGCCGAGGTGACAGCGCAGGAGGTCGCGGCGCTGGAACGGGTCTGCGTGCTTTTCGACGGCGATGATGACCTGGCGCTGAACCGCGCCCGCGACCAGTGGAAGCTGCTGAAGGAGGCTGGCGCCGCTGCGCAATACTGGTCGGAGGAATCGGGCCGCTGGGAGAAAAAGGCGGAAACCTGAGCCGCAGACGACACCGGCACGGCAACAGCCAGGGGCCGCCCGCGCAGCCCCCGCGCAACATTTGACTGCGCTTACCGGGTGAGGATCAACTCTCCGCCGGTGATTTCGATACGGCCCCAGCGCTGCAGATAGCCCATGCCCAGCAGGGATTGCCGCATCTCGCCCGCGTTCACCACGGCGGCGACATCGGTATCCGTGACCGCGCCCAGGGTGACGGTATCCAGCGTGACAAAGGCGGTGCGTACTTCGCCGTTGGCGGTATTGGCGGTGCCGTGGAACTTCAGGCTGTCCGGGTCGACCCCGGCGCGGCGCGCATCGGCCTGGGTCAGCACCAGATCGGTGGCACCGGTGTCCACCACGAAACGGATGGGGGTGTCGTTGATGTCGAGCGTCAGGTAGTAATGGCTGTCGCGCGATTTGGGCACGACAATCCGGTCACCGCCCGTCAGCACCATCTGCGGATGCCGCGCATCGCGGCTGATGTCCTGCCAGAGCCCCACGGCGGCGGCGCCGCCGACAAAGATCATGCCCCAGACGGCGGCATGTTGCAGGCTGCGGTTCAGGCTTTCGCGCGATTGCAGGATGAACCAGCCGATCACCATGGTGCCGAGCACCACCAGGTAGATCAATTGCATTGTGTCGATACCGCCCATCTGTCGCATCTCCTCCGGCTGGCTACCGATATAGATAGGCGCGGCGGGCGATGATGTCAGCCCGCGCCGGGGCCGAAACCGAAGGCGCTGAGCCCGTCGAGCACGAATTGCACCGACAGGGCGGCCAGCAGCATGCCCAGCAACCGGGTGATCACGTCGATCCCGGTCTTGCCGATCACATGTTCGAGATAGCTGGAGGCCTGCAGCAGCAGGGCCATCACCACAAGCGTGAGCGCGGTGATCCCCAGCACCGTCACCAGCCCCTCGGCCCCCGGGCGTTCGCCGGTCAGCAGGATCACCGAGGCGATGGAGCCGGGACCGGCCATCAGCGGGATCGCCAGCGGAAACACCGAAGGATCATCGACGGAGGTCTCATCGGTGCGGTCCTCGCGCCGTTTCGTGCGCCGCTCGAACAGCATGTCGAGGGCGGTCAGGAACAACAGGATGCCCCCCGCGACCCGGAAGGCGGGCATGGAGATGCCGATGAAGCCCAGAACGGCCTCGCCCAGAAAGGCAAAAAGCGTCAGCACCAGGCCCGCGACCAGCACCGCGCGCCAGGCCACGCGCCGCCGCTGGGCGCGGGACATGCCGGGCGTCAGGGCGATGAAAAGCGGGGCGATGCCGATCGGGTCGATCACCACGAACATGGTGACCAGTGCCGTGATCATATAGGCGGTGTCGAGCGTCATGATGCCGTGATCCGATTGCGGGCTGCGCCCATTCCATTGTTTTGCGGGGGCGCTGCCCCCATCGGCCAGAGGCCGATTCCCCCGGGAATATTTTTCGCCAAAAAGAAAGTCAGGCGGTGGCTTTCTCCAGCTTTTCCTGTGCCGACAACCAGAGCGTTTCCGCGCGTTCGAGCGCCTGCATCACTTCGGCGTATTTCTTGTTCCAGACTTCCAGCTCACCCAGCTTGGTATCTTCGTAGAGGGCGGGATCGGCCAGCTTCTTGGCCAGTTTATCGCGCATTTCGTTGATTTTCTCAACGCGGGCTTCGGATTTGCGGACTTCCGAGCGCAAGACAAGGATATCTTCGCGGCTGGCGCGCTTTACCTTGGGCGTCTCCCTGGGCTTGCTGTTCTTGCTGACCGGACGGGTCGGCTGCAGCAGCATCTTGCGGTAACTTTCCAGATCGTCCTCGTAAGGCGTCACGGTGCCGTTCGACACCAGCCAGAGCCGGTCCGCCACCATGGAGAGCAGGTGCATGTCGTGGCTGACAAGGATCACCGCGCCGGAATATTGCGTCAGCGCCTCCACCAGCGCCTCGCGGCTTTCGATGTCGAGGTGGTTGGTCGGCTCGTCGAGGATCAGCAGATGCGGCGCGTCCAGCGTCGCCAGCAGCAGCGACAGTCGCGCCTTCTGACCACCCGACAGGCGGCCGACCTCGGTTTCGGCCTGATCGGCGCCAAGACCGAATCCCGCCAGCTGCGCGCGCAGTTTGGAATGCAGCACGCCGGGGCGTGCGCTGATCATGTGCTGCAGCGGTGTTTCGTTGATGTGCAGCTCGTCCACCTGGTGCTGGGCAAAGAAGCCGATGCGCAGCTTGTTGGCCTTCACCGCCTTGCCGTCCATCAGCACCAGCCGGTCCGACAGCAGCTTTGACAGGGTCGATTTGCCCTGACCGTTCTTGCCCAGCAGCGCGATGCGGTCGTCCTGGTCGATGCGCAGGTTCAGCCGGGACAGCACCGGCTGGCCGGGGGTATAGCCGGTGGAACCGCCCTCGATGGAGATGATGGGGGGCGACAGCTCTTCCGGTTCGGGGAAGGTGAAGACCCGTTTCGCCGCCTGTTCGGGGGTCGAGATCATGTCCATCTTCTCGATCATCTTGAGGCGCGACTGGGCCTGCTTGGCCTTGGACGCCTTGGCCTTGAACCGGTCCACGAAGGCCTGCATGTGGTCGCGGCGGGCCTGTTGTTTCTTGGCCATGGCGGCCTGCACCGCGCGCTGTTCGGCGCGCTGGCGGGCGAATTGGTCATAGGGGCCCTGATAGAAGGTCAGCTTGCGGTCTTCCAGATGCAGGATGCCGTTCACGGCCCGGTTCAGCAAACCGCGGTCGTGGCTGATGATGATGACCGTATGGGGGTACCTGGCCAGGTAGCTTTCCAGCCAGAGCGCGCCTTCGAGGTCGAGATAGTTGGTCGGTTCGTCGAGCAGCAGCAGGTCGGGCTGGGCAAAGAGCACGCCCGCCAGCGCCACGCGCATCCGCCAGCCGCCCGAGAAGTCGGAGCAGGGCATCTGCTGTTCGGCGTCATCAAAGCCCAGGCCCTTGAGGATCGAGGCCGCGCGCCCTTCGGCGGACCAGGCGTCGATATCGGCCAGCCGCGCCTGGATGTCGGCGATGCGGCCGGGATCCTTTGCCGTCTCCGATTCCGCCATGAGTGCTGCGCGTTCGGTATCGGCGGCCAGCACGGTGTCGATCAGCGAGACGTCGGAGGAGGGGACCTCCTGCGCCACGCCGCCGATCCTGGCCCGGCTGGGCAGGCTGATGTCGCCGCCGTCCAGCGCCAGTTCACCGCGGATGATGCGGAACAGGGTGGTTTTGCCCGCGCCATTGCGCCCGACAAGGCCAACCTTGTGACCTTCGGGGATGACGGCGCTTGCCTCTTCAAAGAGCGGACGGCCCTCGACGGAGTAGTTGATTTCGGAAATGCGTAACATGGACGCGGTGTGGACCAAGTTGCAGGCCCCGTCAATCGCGGCTTTTCAAGCCCCGGACCCCATGGTAGGGAGCGCCAAATTCAACACCCCGAAGGAGCAAGCCACATGGCCCTTGAGCGTACATTTTCGATCATCAAGCCCGACGCCACCCGCCGCAACCTGACCGGCGCCATCAACAAGAAGTTCGAGGATGCCGGTCTGCGCATCGTGGCGCAGAAGCGGATTCACCTGACCAAGGCGCAGGCGGGCGAGTTCTACAAGGTGCACGCCGAGCGTCCCTTCTATGACGAGCTGTGCGAATTCATGGCCTCCGCGCCGATCGTGGCTCAGGTTCTGGAAGGCGAAGGCGCCATTGCCAAGAACCGTGAAGTGATGGGGGCCACCAACCCCGCCGATGCCGAAGCCGGCACCATCCGCGCCGAATTCGCCGAAAGCGTTGGCGAAAACTCCGTGCACGGGTCGGACGCGCCCGAGACGGCAGCGGTCGAGATCGCCTATTTCTTCTCCGGCCTCGAACTGGTCGGCTGAGGCAGGCCTGACCGGAAGAGGGCGCGCCTGCGTCTTCCCTCAAGGTCTCCGATTTCTGACGCCCTCGCGGGAAACCGCGGGGGCGTTGGCGTTTTTACGCGTGACTTTCGAACAATGCGGGCCCGGGCCGTCTGCCTGTGGTATGCGGTTCCTGATTGGGACACCTTGGAACACCTTGGAACTCTCGGGAACATATGGGGGGAGGCGCCATGACACCCGCGCTTGGCCGGATCGTTATCTATACCGGGAAGATCGACCAGATGGCCGATTTCTATGCGCGTCACTTCGGCTTTACGGTGAAGCGCGCTGAGGGGGACCGCATTGTGGAACTGGTGCCGCAAAATGCCGGTCTCAGCCTTCTTTTGCATCCCCTGGCGGCGAAACAGAAGGAAGGTCAGGTTCTGGTAAAGCTGGTGTTTGACGTCGAAGATGTCGCAGCGTTCTGCGCGGAAGCCAGCGCCAATGGGCTGGAGTTCGGAAAGGTCCATCAGGCGGATGGATACAGCTTTGCCAATGCCAAGGACCCGTCGAAAAATTCCATTCAGGTTTCGAGCCGGGCTTTCGCCGGGTCATGATCGGGGTCTGAGCCCGGTGGCGCGGCTCAGATGCTGGCGTAATCGGTGATTTGCGGCGGTTTGGGTTTGGGCTTTTGCGCCAGGCTCTGGTCCGGCGCGGGGGCCGGTTTGGGCGGTTCAGGGCGCGGATCGGGGTCATGGCGTGCCATATGACTGCTCCTCAATACAGGCGCGGGTTTGGCGCCCGGCTCAAAGGCTTGCGCAAGACTGTGCCGACAGCGGGGCTGAATTAAGGCGATAATGGGGCGTTATGGCGTCTGGGTGATCCGGTATTCGGTGCTCTGTTGCCAGATGCGGCCCGGTTCCAGCGTGATCTGCGGAAAATGCCCATGATGCGGGGCGTCCGGCCAATACTGCGGTTCCAGCGCCATGGCGTGAAAGGGGCGCAGGCTTTGGCCGCCGGGCAGGGCGCCGGGCGTGTCGGGCAGGAAGGCCCCGTTATAGACCTGAAGTCCGGGCGCATCCGTGGCGATGCGCAACTGCGTGCCGGTGCTGCCGGTCAGCCAGGCCACCGGGCGGATCTGCGCAGCGGGTGCATCGGAAAGGCAGTAGTTCAGGTCCAGCGCGCTGTCGCGCGGCACCGGCCGGGGGCTGCGAAAGTCAAAAGGGGTTTCTGAAAGCGGGGCCACGGCACCCCGGGGCAGCCGCTGTGCATCAGTCGGCAGGTAGTGCGCGGCGTCGATCCGCAGATTGTGGCTGGTGATATCGCCAAGCCCGTCAAGGTTCCAATAGGGGTGATGGGCCAGGTTCATCGCGGTTGCGCGGTCGGTTTCGGCACGTAGCGTCAGGCTCAGCAGCGCGCCGGTCAGCCTGTAGTCCGCGCGGATCACGCGGTTGCCGGGCAGGCCACCTTCGCCATCTTTCAGTTCGATCCCCAGAGTCAGTTGGTCGGCGTTATGGGTCACGACGTTCCATGCATGGCTGTGCAGGCCGTCGGGGCCGGAATGCAGGGTGTTTTCCCCTTCGTTCCGGGGCATCTGCCAGGGCTGGCCGGACAGGGAAATCCTGCCGCCCGTGATTCTGTTGGCCACCGGCCCCACGATGGCACCGGCATAGACCGGCAGGCGCGCATGATCTTGCGGGTCGGCAAATCCCAGCACGAGGTTCTGTGTGCCGCCCTGCAAATGCAGCCCGACAAGTGACGCGCCTTGGGGCAGGATCTGCGCCGTCAGCGCGCCGGAGCGGATGGTGAGGGGGGCAAAGGGCGACATGGCCCCTTGATGCGGTCTGCATGCGGCGCAGGCAAGAGGCGGCAGGGGGTTTGCACAAAAATTGATCACTGTGATCTGAAAACGGGCGAAATGCCCGGCTGGCCCCGCGCAAAGAATTGCGATGGCGGTGCGGGGAGGTAGGTTGATCGGTGACCATTCGGGAAAGGACAGACGATCACCTCTTTTGCGCCGCAGGACTGGCTTGATGCCGTGCCGCTGCAGCCCCGCACCCGTGGGGCTGGCAGCATCGCCGTGCGTGCCGCTGCGCAGGGGGAGACGCGGCTGGCCAACCTGCGCCAGTCCGGGGCGATGAAGCTGGTGCTGCCGCGGGTGTTCCGCCCCGACATCGAGGCGGTGATCGTGAACACGGCGGGGGGCGTGACCGGCGGTGACCGGTTGCAGCTGGAGGCGGTGGCGGGTGCCGGGGCCTGCCTGACGCTGAGCACGCAGGCGGCGGAACGGATCTACCGCGCGCAGCCGGGCGAAGTGGGGTGCGTGGACACCCGGCTTGAGGTGGCGGCGGGGGCGCGGATCAACTGGTTGCCACAGGAAACGATCCTGTTTGACCACGCCGCCCTGAACCGCCGCCTGACCGTTGATCTGGCCGCCGATGCGGGGTTCCTGATGGTGGAAACCCTGGTCTTTGGCCGTGCCGCCATGGGCGAGGTCCTGCACGAAGTGCATCTGCGCGACCGCATCCGGATCAACCGGGCAGGCGCGCCGCTCTATCTGGACGGGATTGCGCTGGAGGGCGATGTGCAGCGCCATCTGGCGCGGCCTGCCATCGCGGGGGGCGCCGGGGCGGTGGCGACGCTGGTTTTTGTGGGCGTTGAGGCCGAGGCGCAGTTGCGGCCCCTGCGCGCCTTGCTGCCCGAGACGGCGGCGGCCAGCCTGCTGCCGGGCGGGGTGCTGGTGGCCCGTCTGCTGGCATCGGACAGTTTCGAGCTGCGCCGCGCCGTGATCCCCGCCCTGATGCTGTTGAACGATGGGCACCTGCCGCTGAACTGGAGACTATGAGATGCAATTGACCCCAAGGGAAAAGGACAAGCTGCTGGTGGCCATGGCCGCCGAAGTGGCGCGCAAGAGGCTGGCACGCGGCGTGAAGCTGAACCATCCGGAGGCGATTGCCCTGATCACCGACACGGTGGTGGAGGGCGCGCGCGACGGCCGTTCCGTGGCCGACATGATGGAGGCGGGGGGCCATGTGCTGACCCGCGACCAATGCATGGAAGGCATCGCCGAGATGATCCACGACGTACAGGTCGAGGCGACCTTTCCCGATGGCACCAAGCTGGTGACCGTTCACAACCCGATCCGCTGAAAAGGAAAACCCATGAAGATCATATCGACCCTTGGCCTTGTCGTCCTGGCTGCACCGGTGGCCGCCCATACCGATGCGGGGCTGCACCTGCATCCGCATGTCTCGGACGGTGCGGCGGCCTGGCTGCCGCTGGTGCTGGGCATGGTCACCATCGTCACTGCCGTTGCTGTGACGGCGGGACGTGCGGCCATCCGGGCACGCAACACGCGGGACCGCCGCAAATGATCCCCGGCGAAGTGATCCCTGCCGCAGGCGACATCACCCTGAACGCGGGGGCGGATGCGGTGGTGCTGATGGTGGCCAATACCGGCGACCGGCCGGTGCAGGTGGGCAGCCACTATCATTTCGCCGAAACCAACCCGGCGCTGGAATTCGACCGCGCCGCCGCCCATGGGCGGCGTCTGGACATCGCCGCAGGCACCGCCGTGCGCTTCGAGCCCGGCCAGCGCCGCGAGGTGGCGCTGGTGCCCTATGGCGGCAAGCGTGTGGTGTTCGGGTTCAATGGCAAGGTGATGGGGGCACTGGATCAATGACCCTTGTCTGCGAGAACAATGCGCAAAAGTTGCGCTACAAGAACCCAGTCTTCGTTGATGCCGAAATATTGGAATACCACGATTGCGATGTGAAGGCAGACGCTCGGTTTCATTTGAATGCTCCTATAAAGAGCAGCGGTTTGCCGCTCAGGAGCCTCCCAATCTTCACACATCCGATTGGCTGTGCGGCAAAAGTCGTGCTGCCTCTTCTTGCCGCCATGAAAACCAATAGAGAAAGCGCTTAGCCATGCCTGCCACCATCCCCCGCGCGCAATATGCCGCCATGTATGGCCCCACCACGGGCGACCGTCTGCGTCTGGCCGATACCGACCTGATCATCGAGGTGGAGCGCGACCTGACCACCTATGGCGAAGAGGTGAAATTCGGCGGCGGCAAGGTGATCCGCGACGGCATGGGGCAAAGCCAGGTGACCCGCGCGGGCGGGGCGGTCGATACCGTCATCACCAATGCGCTGATCGTCGACCATGCGGGCATCTACAAGGCCGATGTGGCGCTGAAGGACGGGCTGATCCATGCCATCGGCAAGGCAGGCAACCCCGACACGCAACCGGGCGTGGACATCATCATCGGGCCAGGAACCGAGATCATCGCGGGTGAGGGGCGCATCCTGACGGCAGGCGGCGTCGACAGCCACATCCACTTCATCTGCCCGCAGCAGATGGAGGATTCGCTGCATTCCGGCGTCACCACCTGTTTCGGCGGCGGCACCGGGCCTGCCCATGGCACGCTGGCCACCACCTGCACGCCGGGGCCCTGGCACATCGGGCGGATGTTGCAGGCCTTCGACGGCATCGCGATGAACGTCGGCCTGTCGGGCAAGGGCAACGCCAGCCAGCCGGAGGCGCTGGTGGAGATGGTCCGGGGCGGGGCATCGGCGCTGAAACTGCATGAGGACTGGGGCACCACCCCCGCCGCCATCGACTGCTGTCTGAGCGTGGCCGATGATATGGACGTGCAGGTGATGATCCACACCGACACGCTGAACGAATCCGGCTTTGTCGAACATACCGTGGGCGCGATGAAGGGCCGGACCATCCATGCCTTCCACACCGAGGGGGCGGGCGGCGGCCATGCGCCGGATATCATCAAGATCTGCGGCGAAAGCTTCGTGCTGCCGTCCTCCACCAACCCGACGCGGCCTTTCACCGTGAACACGCTGGAAGAGCATCTGGACATGCTCATGGTCTGTCACCACCTGGACAAGTCGATCCCGGAGGACATCGCATTCGCCGAAAGCCGCATCCGGCGCGAGACGATTGCGGCGGAAGATATCCTGCATGACATGGGGGCCTTCAGCATCATCGCCAGCGACAGCCAGGCCATGGGCCGGGTGGGCGAGGTGCTGATCCGCACCTGGCAGACCGCTGACAAGATGAAGAAACAGCGCGGACGACTGGCCGAGGAGACCGGCGAGAACGACAATTTCCGCGTCCGCCGCTATATCGCAAAATACACCATCAATCCCGCCATCGCGCAGGGGGTCTCTCATGCCGTGGGCTCCATCGCGCCCGGCAAGCGGGCCGATCTGGTGCTGTGGAGCCCGGCGTTTTTCGGGGTGAAGCCTGAAATGGTGCTGATGGGCGGGACCATTGTCGTGGCGCAGATGGGCGATCCCAATGCATCCATCCCCACGCCGCAGCCGGTCTATACCCGGCCCATGTTCGGCGCTTACGGGCGGTCGGTGGAACATTCCAGCGTGACCTTTGTGTCGCAGGCGGCGCAGGCCGACGGCATCCGCGCCAGCCTGGGGCTGGCCAAGCAGACCATCGCCGTCGCGGGCACCCGCAACATCGGCAAGAAGGACCTGTTGCTGAACGATGCCACCCCGAAGGTGGAGGTGGATCCGGAGACCTACGAGGTGCGCGCGGATAGCGAATTGCTGACCTGCGCCCCGGCAGAGGTGCTGCCGATGGCACAACGCTATTTCATGTTCTGAGAAAGGAAGTCGAAGATGACACAGACCGCCGAAAGGACAAGAACACTGCCCGTGGCGCAGACTCATTTGAAAAAGGGCCATTGGTCCGGGCCCGCCGAAATCTGCCTGCTGGATTACGAGGCGCGCTTTCTGCGCCGCAAGCGGCTGGAAACGGTGGAGGGGCGGCCGTTTCTGGTGGATCTGCCGCAGACGACCTCGCTGGATCATGGCGATGCGCTGGTGCTGGAGGACGGGACCTATATCCTTGTCCGCGCGGCAGAGGAGGCGCTGTTGCGCGTCACCGGGCCGGACCTGGCGCGGCTGGCCTGGCATATCGGCAACCGGCACACGCCCTGCCAGATCGCGGCGGACCATCTGCTGATCCAGAACGATCCGGTGATCGGCCATATGCTGGAACATGTGGGCGCGACCCTGACCGAGGTCACGGCGCCCTTCACGCCGGAGGGCGGTGCCTATGGCCATGGGCGGACCCATAGCCATGAACACGGGAACACGGCGCATGCCCACTGACAGCGATCTGCTGACCCTCGCGCAATGGTTTTCGCCCAGCTATCCGCTGGGCTCCTTTGCCTATTCGCACGGGTTGGAGATGGCCATCGTGACCGGTCGGATCAACAGTGCCGGGAGCCTGCAGGCATGGCTGGAGGACGTACTGGCCCATGGCACCGGGCGCAATGATTGCATCCTGATCCGCGCTGCCCATGCCTGCGCAGACCTGGATGCGGTGGCCGAGGTGGACGGACATGCCCGCGCCTTTGCCAGCAGTGCCGAACGTCTGGCGGAAACCCGGGTCCAGGGCGGGGCATTCGCGCGGACCACGGCCGCGATCTGGGGCGCTGCACTGCCGGAACTGACCCATCCCGTTGCGGTGGGCTATGCCGCCGGGCGGATGTCCCTGCCGCTGGAGCTGACGGCACAGATGTATCTGCAGGCCTTTGCAAGCAACCTCGTCTCTGCCGCGGTGCGGCTGGTGCCACTGGGCCAGACCGAGGGGCAGGCCTGTCTGGCCGCCCTCGGCGGGCTGGTGCGGCAGGTCGTTGCAAAAAGCAGGGGCATGGACCTCGACGATCTGGCCGGCAGCGCCTTTTTGTCCGATGTGGCCGCGATGCGGCACGAAACACTTGAACACAGGATATTTCGATCATGACTGGCATGAACGGCCCCTTGCGCATCGGGATCGGCGGCCCCGTGGGCGCGGGCAAGACCACGCTGACCGCCGCCCTGGCGCGCGTCTTTCACCCCGCGCTTTCCATCGGGGTGATCACCAATGACATCTATACGCAGGAGGATGCGGAAGCGCTGATGCGCATGCAGATCCTGCCGCAGGACCGGGTGATCGGGGTGGAAACCGGGGGCTGCCCGCATACGGCGATCCGCGAGGATGCCTCGATCAACCTTGCGGCCATTGCCGAGATGCGTGAACGCCATGCGGACCTCGATCTGGTGCTGATCGAAAGCGGCGGCGACAACCTCTCTGCCACCTTCAGCCCGGAACTGGCGGATGTGACGCTTTACGTCATCGACGTGGCGGCGGGTGAAGAAATTCCGCGCAAGGGCGGGCCTGCCATCACCAAATCGGACCTGCTGGTGATCAACAAGACCGATCTGGCCCCCCATGTGGGCGCATCGCTTGAGGTCATGGCCCGTGATGCGGCGCGGATGCGCGGGGACAGGCCGGTGGCATTCTGTGCCCTGCGCCACGGCACCGGCGTGCAGCAGGTGGTGGACCATGTGCTGTCCATCGGCGGTTTGCAGATGCCACAGGCCGAAATTGCGGATGCCTGACGCAACACGGCCCGCGCCGGGGCGCGGGCCGTGTCATCAAATGGGTTTGCGTGAGGGAAAGGCGTTCAGCCTTCCTCTTCCTTGACCTCTTTCGGCGTGACGATCACGCCGCGTTCCACAAAGAAGGCACCGGTGCGGTAGAAGGGCACAAAGGATTCTGTCTGCAGCTCGCCCCGGCCGTTGTCGATGGGGTTCACGATCTCCTGCTTTTCTTCGGTCGCGGCGCGCAATTCATAGCGATAGACGCCATCCTGAACCTCGCCCGGTTGCAGTTCGAACACCGGCGTGCCGGATTTTGCAAAGATTTCGGTGATCTTGCCGTTGGGGGCGGCGACAACCATGCTGGCGTTGCTCAGCCCGATCCAGTTCTCGAACCAGACGGCGTTGGAATTATGCTGCTGGACCGGATCGGCGGCCCAGGCTGTGCCGGCGCTGAATAGGGCAAGCGAAGTGGTCAGGGCAATTGATTTCAAAAGACGGGACATGACATACCTCGTTCCGTTTAAATATACTTCGGGGCACGGGACCCCTATGATACATGAACATGGAATTCCGCCCTCTGGCAAGGGGCGCGGGGGGTCGCGCTGGCGGATGGGCCTTTTGCTGCCGTGTTCTGGCGGTCCGGCGCGACGCCGTGTTATGCCCTGACAGAAGCGGGCAAGTCACGCCCCGGACCGGATCAAGGAAGCGCCATGAACCATTCAGCCCATTCCGAAGTGCATCTGGTGCACCGCATCGGCTGGCTGCGTGCCGCCGTGCTGGGCGCCAACGACGGGCTGGTCTCGACCGCCAGCATCGTGGTGGGGGTGGCGGCGGCAGGCTCGGGGCGGCCCGAAATCCTGATTGCGGGCCTTGCGGGGCTGGTGGCGGGTGCCATGTCGATGGCCGCGGGGGAATATGTCTCTGTCAGTTCGCAGGCGGACACCGAGGCGGCGGACACCCTGCGCGAACGGCAGGAATTGCAGACCGCGCCCGAGGCGGAACTGGACGAGCTGACCCAGATCTATGTCGAACGCGGGCTGGATCCGGCGCTGGCGCGGCAGGTCGCGGTGCAACTGACGGAGAAAGACGCCCTGGGCGCGCATCTGCGGGACGAACTGGGCATTGTCGACACGGCTGCGGCCCAGCCGGTGCAGGCGGCGCTGGTCTCTGCCGTGACATTTGCGGCAGGTGCGGTGGTGCCGCTGATCGCCGCGGCCCTTGCCGGATATGCGCGGATCGGTCTTGTGGTCGCGCTGACAACGCTGTTGGCCCTTGCCGTGCTGGGCGCGCTTGGCGCCGTGGTGGGCGGTGCCGGGCTGATCAGGGGCGCGGCGCGGGTCATGTTCTGGGGTGCGCTGGCCATGGCGGTGACCGCCGGTGTCGGCATGGTCTTTGGCGTCAGTCTCGGCTGATCTGTAGCGTCTAGACCCCTGAGCCCAAAATACGTTACATTTCCCACTGCCCCCGGATCGCTTGCGATCCGGTTCGCACCCGACCCCGCCCCCCAGGGCGGGTGCGAAACTCCGACCTCGCAAGATGCTGCAAAGTACGGAAAGATGGAGATGCCTCGCCAAATGGTGGGCCGCCCTCGGGGTCGGGTGCGAACCTGCCGTTGAGAGCTGTATTCAATGAACTGAACTTTGAGTCCGGGTGACTATAGCGCTTCGGGATATACCTTTATCACTTGTTCGCTGCCTCTCCCTTCGGCCCTACGCGAAAAGTGATGTTGGATGTTTCAAGTTTATCCCGAAACGCTGTAACAATATGTTGGGTTCCCCGTGGGGAACCCGCCTCTGTCAGATGAGGCTGTGACAACAGGTGCAGGGCGGGAATTGCCGGTTTGGCACGCGTGTGCTTTCCCGTTGTGCTGCCATCCTATGCGCACATCCTGCACAGACCATGTGCATTCAATCGCGCTTTGCAAACCCGCCTCCCGCGCCTACCTTCCAAGCAAGCAAAAGGAACCCGATATGAGCTGGAACCCCGCCCTCGACCCCGATTGTCCCACTGGCGATGCCGTGGATGCCATTGAAACCGTGATTGTCCCCCGTGCCCGCGACCTGGGCGGCTTTGAAGTCCGCCGCGCGCTGCCCGCGCCGAAACGGCAGATGGTCGGCCCCTTCATCTTTTTCGACCAGATGGGCCCGGCAGAGTTCCTGACCGGCAAGGGGATCGACGTGCGCCCGCATCCGCACATCGGCCTCGCGACGGTGACCTATCTCTACAAGGGCAAGATCCACCACCGCGATTCGCTGGGCACCGACCAATGGATCGAACCGGGGGCGGTCAACTGGATGGTGGCGGGCCACGGCATCACCCATTCCGAACGCGCCGATGGCGACATGATCAAGGCGCCGCACAGCCTGTTCGGTCTGCAGACCTGGGTTGCCCTGCCCAGGAAATACGAGGATGAAGCCGCCGATTTCCAACATGCGGCCAAGGATGAGCTGCCGCTGCTGGAAGGCGAGGGCAAACAGCTGCGCCTGATCCTCGGCGATGCCTACGGCGAGACGGCGCCGGTCCGGGTCTTTTCCGAGACCTTCTATGCCGATGCGCTGCTGGAGGCGGGGGCCTCGATCCCGATGCCGGACAACCACGAGGACCGGGGGCTTTATGTCGTCTCCGGGTCCGTCACGGTCAGCGGACAGGATTTCGACGCGGGCCAGATGCTGGTCTTTCGCCCCGGCGACCGGATCAGCGCGCGTGCAGGCGATGAGGGCGCGCGGGTCATGTTGCTGGGCGGGGCCACCATGGACGGGCCGCGCCACATCTGGTGGAATTTCGTCGCCTCCTCGAAAGACCGGATCGACGCCGCCAAGGAAGCCTGGCGTGCGGGTGACTGGGCGCATGGCCGTTTCAAATTGCCGCCCGGCGACGATGCCGAATTCATCCCGGCACCTGCGCGCTAGGGGCAGGGATGCGGCGCGACGGCGGTTGTTTTGGCGCTGGTGAATATTTCTGCATTTTCGTCGGGTTTGCGTCTTGACGCCTCGCGCCCACGCTCATATTACCACCAAACGCTTCGGGGCCTGCTCCGAAGCTGCAGTGGGCGGTTGTAGCTCAGTTGGTTAGAGTACCGGCCTGTCACGCCGGGGGTCGCGGGTTCGAGCCCCGTCAACCGCGCCACCGCTGCATAAAAGGCTCCCTTTCGGGGGCCTTTTTGCTTTTGGATCAAAAGTTTGAAGATGTTTGCGGGGCGGGGCGCCTGATTGCCCGTCACCGGGGCAATGCCCTGCTGGGCCTTAACATTCCATTATTCCAGCGTGTAAGAAGGGGCATGAACGTTTCCGCCATTCCCCATGCCCGGCTGGGCATCTTTTGCATGCTGGCGGGGATGTTCCTGATTTCCGTCAACGACATGCTGATCAAATCCCTGTCGGGGGGCTATCCGCTGCACCAGCTTGTGATGTTCCGCGCGCTGGTCGGGCTGGTCTTTACCCTGTTCCTGCTGAGGATGGAGGGGGGCTGGAGCCTGCTGCGCACCGGGCGGCCGATGTTGCACCTGCTGCGGGCCTTGCTGCTCGTCTTCGCAAACACCATGATCTATGCCGCCATCGTGGCGATGCCGCTGGCCACGGCCAATGCGCTGTATTTCGTGGCACCCCTGTTCGTGACGCTGCTGTCGATCCCGATCCTGGGCGAAAAGGTCGGGCCGCGCCGTTTTGCGGCGATCGGGCTGGGGTTCGGGGGCGTGCTGCTGATGATGACGTCGCAACTGGGCACCGGGGAGGGCGCCCTGGGCTGGGTGGTGATCCTGCCAATACTGGCGGCGGCGGGATATGCCATGATGTCGGTGCTGACCCGCAAGCTGGGGGCCACCAGCCGCGCCTCGGCGCTGGCGCTGCACATGCAGATCGCCTTTATCGCCGTCAGCGTCTGCGTCTTTGTGGTGGCGGGAGACGGGCGTTTTGCCGCAAGTACAGAGAATGAAAGCATCAGGTTCCTGCTGCGGGCCTGGATCTGGCCGCCCATGGCGGATGTCCTGCCGATCACATTGCTCGGGCTGGTGGCCGCCGCCGTGGGCTATCTCATGGCGCAGGCGTACCGGCTGAGCCCGGCCTCGGCGGTGGCGCCTTTCGAATATTCGCTGCTGATCTATGCGCTGTTCTGGGGCTGGACGATCTTTGGCGAATGGCCCGCGCCGATGGTCTTTGCCGGGGCCGCGGTGGTGATCGGGTCGGGCATCTATGTCTTTGTGCGCGAAGGGCAGCGCAAGTCAGTCCGCCGCGTTTGACATCGCGCGCCGTTCGCGGTGGTCGAAACGGGCCACCAGGAAATCCACGAAGGCCCGGATGCTGGGCGACAGATTGCGTTTCTGCGCATAGCTGACGGCGACATCCGCATGGTTCTGGGTGTATTCCGGGAACAACCGGACCAGTTCGCCCGATGCGATCTTGTCCGCCACCAGATAGGTGGAAAGCCGTGCGATCCCCAGGCCGGACAGCGCCGCGATAAAGACCGCATCGGCGCTGTTGCCCTCGAAATTGCCGTCTGCTTCCACCGAATAGCGGATACCGTCCAGTTCCGCATGCCAGGCGTTGCGCCCGCGCGCGTTGGAGGTGCGCAGGCAATTGTACCGGGTCAGTTCGGCAAAGGTGGCAGGCGCGCCGTGGCGCGCGATGAAACGGGGTGCGGCGCACAGGATGCGTTCGTTGCGCATGATCCGCCGCACGATCACATTGGGGTTGGTCAGCTGCTCGGCAAAGCTGATGGCGGCGTCATAGCTTTCTTCCTCGATGTCGATGGTCCGGTCGGTCAGTTCGAGAGAGAATTTGATATCCGGGTATTTCTCCAGGAATTCGGGCAGGACATGCATCAGCTGGGCCTTGCCGAAAGCGACGCTTGAGGCCACGCGCAGCAGGCCGGAGGGCGCGGCGCTGAAGCTGTTGATGTAATCTTCGGCCTCGTAGAATTTCTCGGCCACGGCGCGGCATTTCTCGTAATACCGCTTGCCCTCTTCGGTCAGCGACACGCCTGCACGGGTGCGGCGCAACAGGCGGTGGCCCACGTGATCCTCCAGATGGCCGATCTGTTTGCTGACCGCCGAAGGGGTCTGCCCGCTGGCCCGTGAGGCTGCGGAAATGCTGCCCGTCTCGACCACCCGGACAAAGGCCAACATCTGCGATGAAACGTCCATGACGCCTGAACCTTTCCTGCTGGGCATAGCCCCTATGCGCATTTGACGGGTACTAATCCGGCTGGTTGCGAACTATCTCTGCATTGCAGCATAAACATATACTGCATCGCAGCATAATCAAGAAAAGGAGTGGTCTTAATGGCAACTGCAACACATCGCAACCAACCGCTCGTCCAGGGTTTCGGCACCTATCTGAGCGCTCGTTTTCAGCATCTGGGCGCCGCCCTCAAACTGGCCCAGCGGCGCCGCGCCATTTACCGGCGCACCGTCAATGAACTGGTCGGCCTGTCCGACCGCGACCTGGCTGACCTCGGCATCCCGCGCGCGCACATCCGCCGCGTTGCCAAGGAAGCAGCAGGCATGGAGAATTAACATGGCACATCACAGCACAATCAACACCCAGAGCGCATTCCTTGAACGCGCCGTGGAATTCCCGGGCACACTGGCACGCGGATTTGGCAGAGCCGTCCTGCGCGGCGTCAAGATGATGCAATACGGCCGTATGCTTTCGGTCCTGAACGCAAGCAGCGACCGGCAGCTTGAAGCAATGGGAATCACCCGCGCGGACATCCCGCGTCATGCGGCCCATCTGATCGATTACGAATACGACGGCCTTTAAGCAGGTCTGACGGAATTTCGCGCGGCACGCCCGCGCCCAGAGATCAACGGTGCGCCAGATTGCTGCGCGCGCTGTTGCCAGGCAACCGGTCTCGCTCCTCCCAGAGACAACCGGTGCCGACTTTAACGGTGCTTCCTCCCTGAAGCCGTTATACAGACCGGCACGCTCACCTCCTCCCGAGCGTGTCGGTCCCTGTTTTCCCGCAAAACCCCCCGCAATGCCCGTTGATATCAGGTCAGCGCATCCAGGATGCGCGCCCAGGACCGGATGCCCTTGTGGAAACTCTCCATGTCGTATTTCTCGTTCGGGGAATGCAGCGCGTCGTCGTCCTTGCCAAAGCCGATCAGCATCGGTTCGGTGCCAAGGATCTGCTGGAAGTGACCCGCAATCGGGATCGAGCCGCCGCAACCGATATAGGCTGCCGGGATCTGCCATTCATCCGACAGCGCCTGGCGCGCCTTTTCGAACATCGGCCCGGAAATATCGGCGCCGGAGGCAGCGCTGGCGCCATGTCCGTGGAACGTGACCTCGCAATCGGCGGGCAGGGCGTTCTGCACCATGGCGCGGAAGTTTTCCCGGATCGCCAGCGGGTCCTGGGTGCCGACAAGGCGGAATGAGATCTTGGCATGGGCCATGGAAGGCAGGACGGTCTTGAACCCGTCGCCGGTATAGCCGCCCCAGATGCCGTTGACCTCGCAGGTGGGGCGCGACCAGATCATCTCAAGCGGGGTGCGGTCCTGTTCTCCGGCCGGGATGCTCAACCCGACATCGCCCAGGAAACTTTCGTGATCAAAGGCCAGGCCCTGCCATTGCGCCTCCAGCTCGTCGGAAAGCTCGGGCACGCCGTCATAGAAGCCGGGAATCGTGACGCGTCCGGTTTCGTCGTGCAGATTTGCGACAATGCCGCTGAGCACGCGGATCGGGTTCATCGCGATGCCGCCGTACATGCCGGAATGCAGGTCCTTGTTGGCAGCGGTCACGGTCAGTTCCTCGCCCAGCAGGCCGCGCAGCATGGTGACGATGGCGGGGGTCCGGGATTCGAACAATCCGGTGTCGCAGATCAATGCGATGTCGGTTTTCAGCTCTTCGGCGTTTTCCTGCATGAAGGGCACCAGCGAGGGGGAGCCGGATTCCTCTTCGCCCTCCAGGAAAAAGGTGATGCGGCAGGGCCAGTCGCCCTTGACCTCTTTCCATGCGCGCAAGGCCTCGACAAAGGTCATCAGCTGGCCCTTGTCATCCGAAGACCCGCGCCCGCGGATCACCTTGCCCTTGGCGGTGTCCTGAACTTCGGGATCGAAAGGGTCGCGGTCCCACAGGTTCAGCGGGTCAACGGGCTGCACATCGTAATGGCCATAGAACAGCAGATGCGGACCGCTGTCGCCGAGGTGGCCCACAACCATCGGATGCCCCGGCGTGGGGCGTTTGCTGGCGTCGATGCCCATGGCGGTCAGATCGGCGACCAGCCAGTCGGCGGCGCGGTCGCAATCGGGTTTGAACGCGGGATCGGTCGAAATGGAAGGGATTCGCAGAAGGTCCAGCAGGCGGTCGGTTGCGGCGGGCAATTCGGCGTCGATACGGGCCAGGACGGCGTCTAGGGACATGGTGTACTCCGGTTGTCAGGCTGATTGGCGCGACCGTATCAGCCAGGCTGGCAGTGTCCAGAGACGGGGCAGGTGCCTAGGTCGTGTTGACATTCATTGTCGCCCACCCGTTTCAGTCCAAAATTGCTCAGTTCCAGGCAAGAGAGCGCAGGAATAGCCAGC